>CAZFTZ010000184.1:0-3753 GCA_964521875.1 uncultured Cellulomonas sp.
GCTTCCTGCGGCCGTTCCGACGTCCGGGCGCCTACAGCCAGCCGCGCCGGCGGAACACGACGTAGAGGCCCGCGCAGACCGCCGCCATGAGCGTGAGCGCGAACGGGTACCCGCCCACCCAGGAGAGCTCGGGCATGTTCCGGAAGTTCATCCCGTAGACGGTGCCGACGAGCGTGGGCGCGAACAGGATGGCGGCCCAGGCGGAGATCTTCTTGACCTCTTAGCCCTGCTCGTAGCTGGCCTGCGTCAGGGACCGCATCTCGTCGTTCTGGCGCTGGGCGACGAGCGTGGCGTTGACCGTGAGGATGTCGCGCAGGGAGGCGCGGGACGTCTCGATCCGCTCGAAGACCGAGGTGACGTGGTCCGCGACGTCGCGCAGGTAGCGTTGCAGCTCGTCGTCCACCTGGTACTTGGCGAAGCCGGCGGACAACGCCCCGAGGATCACCGGGAGCGGTGCGACGGCACGCTGGAAGTCGACCACCTCGCGCGACAGCTCGTAGATGCGCCGGCTCGCCTCGCGGTCCTCGCGGAAGACCTCCGTCTCGATCTCGTCGATGTCGTGCTCGAGGCCGTCGATCACCGGTGCGTAGCCGTCCACGACCGCGCAGGAGCGCGTAGAGCAGCGCCTCGGTGCCGTGCCGGAGGATGTGCGGGTCGTCGTCCAGGCGGCGGCGCACCTGGGCGACCTCGGACGAGCTGGTCTGCTGCACGGTGAGGACGAAGTCCGGCCCGACGAAGACGTGGAGCTCGCCGAAGTCGACGCGCTCCGCCGCGTCGTCGTAGTGGGCAGCGCGGAGCACGACGAACAGGGTGCGTCCGTAGCGTTCGAGCTTGGGTCGCTGGTGGGCCTGGATGGAATCCTCGCGGGACAGCTCGTGCTGCCCGAACTCGCTCGGGTGCGACGCCAGGTCTGCCGGCTCCGGCTCGCGCAGGTCGATCCACAGCAGGCTCGCGTCACGGCCACCGGCCACCGCCTGGTAGGTGCCCGCGAGCGTCGGTGGCAACGCGAGGCGCCGGCCGTCGCGGTAGATGGCGCTGTCGACGATGCTGCGCCGCGCCGGCGCCTCACGCGGCCCGCCCAGACCGGCGCCCTCTGGGCCCTGTGGTCGAACCCGGCCGCCGTGACGGGTGCGCGCCGGTGCGGGCGGCAGCGCGCCGAGGTGAGGCAGTGGCGGACGGCGTTCGAACACGGGGGCCTCCCCAGCAGTCGAGGATCGAGGGATGGCGGTGCGGGTGACCCGGGCGGCCGGGGCGGCCGGCGCCCGGCTCACGACGGTCAGCCGTGGTCCGGCTCGGCCGGTGCCTTGCGGGGCAGCAGCCGGGCGACCGGCAGGCAGATCGCGGTGATCACCAAGGCGATGACCAGGGCGATGGTCATGGCGTGGACCGTGGTGCCGGGGGTGTCGCCGGTGCCGAGAGCGTGCAGGTAGACGGTGGTGATCACCGCGGAACCGATGCCGTTGGCGAGCTGCTGGACGGCGGTCAGCGAGCCGCTGGCGCTGCCGGCCTCGTCGGGCGACACGTCGCCGAGCGCGATGTCGTAGATCGTGCCGAAGCAGGTGCCCAGGCCCAGTCCCATGACGAAGACCGGCGCGACCATGGTCCAGGCGCCGAGCGACAGGCCCTGGGACAGCACGAGCAGCAGGAACCAGCCGACGCCGACCAGCGTGATCGCCAGCCCGGCGAACACCAGCGTGCGGCCCAGCTTCGCCACCAGCCCCATGCAGGCGAAGGCGGCGGCCATGATGCCGAGCGTCAGCGGCATGAGGGAGACCGCGGCACGGCTCGGGCTCAGGTGCAGGCCACCCTGCAGGAACAGCGACAGGACGTACATCAGCCCGCTGGTCGCGGCGAAGAACGCCAGCCCCATGAGCAGCCCGGCGGTGAAGCCCCGGTTGGAGAACAGGGAGGGGCGCAGCAACGGGTCGGCGGCGGAGCGCTGGCGGGCGACGAACAGCACGAACGCGGCGACGCCAACCACGAGGGCTGCCAGCGACCACGTGCCCCAGCTCGTCTGCGAGCCCTCGATCAACCCGTACAGCAGCCCGAACATCGACAGGGCGAGGTAGGCCGAGCCCTGGGCGTCGATGCTCACGCGGGCAGCGTCCGGCGAGGACGCGCCCTCACGGGGCAGCATCCAGGCCGCCAGCGGGACGCCGACCACGCCGAGCACGACGTTGATGAGGAAGACCGCACGCCAGCCGGTTCCCGCGATGTCGGCGTCGATGAGGAAGCCGGCCAAGACCGGTCCGCCGATCGCCGCGACCCCCAGCAGCGGGCCGAACAGGCCGAACGCGGTGCGCATCATGTCGCGGGGGAAGGCCCGCGTCATGATCGCCATCCCTTGCGGGATGAGCAGCGCACCGAACGCGCCTTGCAGCACGCGGGCCGCGATGATCACGGCTGGGCTCGGGGCCAGCCCCGCCGCAGCGGAGGCCACCATGAAGCCCGTCATGCCGATGAGGAACAGCCGGCGCTGGCCGTACTTGTCGCCCAGCCGGCCGCCGATCACCAGCAGCACGCCGAGCGCCAGCGCGTAGGACGCGCCGAGCCACTTGATGAGCCCGGCACCGCCGCCGATGCCGGCCACGATCGACGGCGCGGCGATGTTCGTCACCGTCGAGTCGATCATGTCCAGCGCGTCGGCCAGCAGGACCAGGCCGAGGACGGCCCAGAGCCTGGGTCGTGACAGGGAGGTCTCGTCGTTCTCCGGTGCGCCGTGGCCGCCACCGGACGGCGCCGGCGCGGGCTGCGTGGACTGCAAGGTCTCGGACATTGCCCTTCTCCTGACTGGGATCCAGCACGACGCATCGGCGTCGCGACTTCATCAGTGTAGTCACTTCACTTCTGAAATGACTACCGATGACAAGTGAGTAGCGTCACGGCTACCATGAGCCGGTGGCGGCACCGAGCACTGCGTCCGAGGTCAGGGCAGACCAACCGGCGACCGGCCGGCGTGAGCGCAAGAAGGCCGAGACGCGCCAGGCGCTCGTGACGGCCGCGCGCCGCCTGTTCCTCGAGCGCGGATACGACGAGGTCACGGTCGCGCAGATCGCCGACGAGGCCGACACGGCCGTCACGACCCTGTTCAACCACTTCCCCGACGGCAAGGAGGCGCTCGTCTTCGGCGACACCGCCGACGAGAACGAGCGGGCGCTGTCGCTCGCCGCAGCCGTCCGGGGCACGGGCAGCGTGCCAGCCGCCCTCGAGGCGCTGCGTCGGTTCTTCACCAGCCGCGGCATCTTCGAGCCGAGGCCCTCGCCCGAGGAACGGCAGCTCCTCGCGCTCATCGTCGGCATCCCGCAGCTACGGATCTACGCACGCCGGCAGTGGGAGGCGTGCGAGATGCCGCTGACCGCCGCGCTCGCGGCGGAGGCCGGCTCCCGTGCCGACGATCCCGCGTTGCGGGCGCTGGCACGCTACGTGCTGCAGATCCCGGACCTCGCCACCGACGCGGCGGATCCCCGCTCCACCCTCGACGCGATCATCGAGCGGCTGATCTCCGGGTGGGGCTCGGACCGGGCATGACGCCGGTCCGCGCCTGCGGCACGTGCCGAGCGGAGAGCCGTCCCGACTGAGCGCGAGCCCGTCGGGCAGGCCACGGGCGGCCGACGAGAGTGGCCGACGAGCGGATCAGGCCGCGGTCGCGGCCTTGTGCCGGCGCATCACCACGCCGAACGGCGTCGCCGCGAGCGCGGTGGCCGCCACCACGACGACACCCACCCACACCGGCGGCACCGCGATCACCTCGAA
>CAZFTZ010000185.1:0-2815 GCA_964521875.1 uncultured Cellulomonas sp.
GCGCAACCACTCGCTGGGGGTGCTGCTCGGTCAGGGCGTGCCGCTGGACGAGGCGACCGCGCGGACCGTCGGCACCGCGGAGGGCGTCAAGACGAGCCGCGCCGTCGCCGAGCTCGCCGCGTCGCTGGGTGTCGAGATGCCGATCCCGGAGGCGGTGGCCCGGGGGCTGTTCGAGGGGCTGTCGGTGGACGACCTGGCACCGATGCTGCTCGGCCGGCCGATGAAGGACGAGGCGGCGGACGCCCCGCTGCAGTAGGCCGGCCGCGCTCTGTCGGCGTCGTCGTCCGCGGGACGTTGCCGTGTGTCGACGACGTCGACCGTGAGCAACGTCGCCCTCGGCGACGGCCTCGCCGAGTGGCTACGGCTGGGCGCGCAACGCCTGGTCGAGGTCGCGCCAGAGGTCCTCGACGTCCTCGATGCCGACCGACAGGCGGACCAGGTCGTCGGGCACCGTCGGGGACTCGGTGGCGAACCGGCGTCGGCGTTCCAGCGAGGACTCGACGCCGCCGAGGCTGGTCGCCGGTAGCCACAGCCGCACCCGGTCGACGACGGCGTCCGCGCCGGCGGCACCACCCTCGGGTCGCAGCCCGACGATCGAGCCATAACCGGCCATCAGCAGCGCCGCGCGCTCGTGGCCGGGGTCCGTCGGCAGGGACGGGTGGCGCACCTCGAGCACGCCGGGGTGGCCGACGAGGCGGGCGGCGAGCTCGGCGGCGTTCGCCTGGGACCGTTCGACGCGCAGCGCCAGGGTGCGCAGCCCGCGCAGCGCCAGCCACGCCTCGAACGGGCCGGGGATGGCGCCGTGCACGGTGCGGTGCGCGTGCAGGCGGGCGTGCAGCGCCTCGTCGGACGTCAGCGCGGCGCCGAGCACCACGTCGCTGTGGCCGGCGAGGTACTTGGTCACCGAGTGAACGACGACGTCGGCGCCCTGCGAGAGCGGTCGGGCGACGAGCGGTGTGGCGAAGGTGTTGTCCGCGACGACGAGCGCGCCGACGGCATGCGCGGCCGCGGCGAGGGCGGGGGTGTCGGCGATCTCGAGCATCGGGTTGGTCGGGGTCTCGATCCACAGCAGCGCGGCCGAGTCCTCGGCGGAGCCGGCCGCAGGGCCGCCCTGGGCGGCACCGGACGACGGGCGCTCGTCGGGCGCTCCGGACAACGCCCGGACCACCGCGTCGGTGTCCGCGACGTCGACGAGCGTCAGCCGGATGTCGTCCGCGGCCTCGAGCTCGTGGGCCAGCCCGAGGGTCACGCCGTACGAGTGCTCGGGCATCACGACGCGCCCGCCGCGCGGCACCAGCGAGAACGCCGCCGCGATCGCCGCCATCCCGGAGGCGAACGCCAGCGCCGGCCGGGTCGCGCCTTCGAGGGCAGCCAGCGCGGACTCCAGGGAGCGCCACGTCTCGGTGTCGTTGCGCGTGTAGAACAGCTCGCCGGCGGCCGGGGTGCCCGCGGAGACGTACGTCGAGGACAGCACGAGCGGTGGGTTGACCGGCCCGCCCTGCACCCGCGGCGGTCGGCCCGCGGTGACGGCGATCGTGGCGGGGGACAGCGGCTCGGGGGCGGGGTGGCTCACCCGGCGAGGCTATCGAGTGGCGATAGGGTCGGGCGCGATGTCTCAGACGCCGTCACGCCACCCACGGGTCCTCGTGCTGTTCGGGGGGCGCTCCGGCGAGCACCCGATCAGCGCCGTCACCGCCGGGGGCGTGCTGCGTGCGATCGACCGCGACCGGTACGACGTGCTGGCCGTCGGCATCACGCGGGAGGGCCGCTGGGTGCTCGCGGACGACGACCCGGACCGCTGGGCGATCACGGACGGGCGCCTGCCCGAGGTGACCGACGGCTCCGTGCGGGTGCTGCTGCCGCAGGCGGCGGGAGACCGGCAGGTGCAGGCGCTGCACGGCACCGTCGCCGAGGCGCTGGGGGACGTCGACGTCGTGTTCCCGCTGCTGCACGGGCCGTTCGGGGAGGACGGCACGGTCCAGGGGATGCTCGAGCTGGCCGACGTGCGCTACGTCGGGGCGGGCGTGCTCGCCTCGGCCGTCGGCATGGACAAGCAGATGATGAAGCTGGTGTTCGCCGGGCAGGGCCTGCCGGTGGGGCCGTTCGTCGTCGTCCACCCCGGGGAGCTCGACCGCGCGCCCGACGAGGTCGTCGCACGCGCCCGGACGCTCGGGCTGCCGGTGTTCGTCAAGCCTGCCCGCGCCGGGTCGTCGCTCGGCATCACCAGGGTGACGGCCTGGGCCGACCTGCCCGCGGCGATCCGCACCGCGGCGGAGCACGACCCGAAGGTGCTCGTCGAGGCGGCGATCGACGGGCGAGAGATCGAGTGCGGCGTGCTGGGCGGGCGCGACGGCGGTCCCGCGCGTGCCTCCCTTCCGGGCGAGATCGTCGTGCACGGCGAGCACGCCTTCTACGACTTCGAGGCGAAGTACCTCGACGAGGAGTCCGTCGACCTCACCTGTCCGGCGGACCTGCCCGACGAGGTGACGGCGCGGGTGCGCGACGTCGCGGTGCGCGCGTTCGACGCCGTCGGCTGCGAGGGTCTGGCGCGGGTGGACGTCTTCGTCCTGCCCGACGGGACCGTGCTGGTCAACGAGATCAACACGATGCCCGGGTTCACGCCGTTCTCGATGTACCCGCGGATGTGGGCGGCCACCGGCATCGACTACCCGGCGCTGGTCGACGAGCTGATCCAGCTCGCCCTCCACCGGCCCACCGGCCTGCGCTGACGCGCCCCGCGCCGAGTGCCGGGGTTCTTCCCCGAGCGCGGCCGGAAGAGCGGCGACGCTCGGGGTGCACGGGAGGCGTTCGGCGT
>CAZFTZ010000186.1:0-3794 GCA_964521875.1 uncultured Cellulomonas sp.
CGTCGACCGGCTCGCCGCGACGTTCCGCGACCTCATGGGCTCGCGCGGTGCCGGGCTGGACGACGAGGCCGCCGAGGAGGCTCTCGGCGACGGCGTGGCCTTCACCGGCGTCGGCAAGTTCTCGGCGCGCGTCAAGTGCGCACTGCTCGGCTGGGCAGCCCTGTCCGACGCCCTCATCCTGTCCGGCGCCCGGGAGGCATCATGAGCACCGAACCCACCACCGCCCACGCCAGCGCGGCCGACGTCGAGGAGGCGCTGCGCGACGTCGTCGACCCCGAGCTGGGGATCAACGTCGTCGACCTCGGCCTCGTCTACGGCGTGTCCGTCGAGGGCAGCACCGCGGTGATCGACATGACGCTCACCTCGGCGGCGTGTCCGTTGACCGACGTCATCGAGGACCAGTCCGCGATGGTGCTGGACGGCATCGTCGACCAGTTCCGCATCAACTGGGTCTGGATGCCGCCGTGGGGCCCGGAGCGGATCACACCCGAGGGTCGCGAGCAGATGCGGGCCATCGGGTTCAACATCTGACGGCTCACTCGCCGGCCAGCAGCCGTTCCAGCGTCCGGCGAGCGGCGGCGCTCATGACCGGGTTGCTGGTCCAGTAGTACCAGGCGCCGCCGATCGCCCCGACGAAGGCCCAGGCGCGCCCGCGAGCCCAGGTCAGGTCGTCGGATGCCACCGCCGCGTGGAACTGCCGGCGGGGACCCGCCTCCAGCAGGTGCCACGCGCCGCCGACGTCGAGCGCCGGATCGGCCGGACCCAGGCCGCCGGTGTCCAGCACCCCGGTGAGCCGCCCACCGTCGACCAGCAGGTTGCCGGGGACGAGGTCGCGGTGCGCCATCACGTCAGGCGCCTCCCGCGGCAGGTCCCGCAGCTCGCGCCACAGCGCCCGCAGCGGGGGGACGTCCAGCAGCCCCTCGCTTCGGTCCAGGCTGAGCGCCACCCACTCGTCGTGCGACGCGATGTCGCCGCCGCGGCCGCGACCGGAGAACGTGCGCCCGCGGGTGTCGATCGCGCGTACCGCCACGACGAGCTCGGCGAGGTCGACCCCGAACGCGTCGGACCCCGAGGCGTCCTCGACGTCCGCGCTCGTCCCGTCGAGCCAGGTCTGGACCGCCCAGGGCAGCGGGTAGCCCTCGCCCGGCTCGCCGATCGCCACCGGTTCCGGCGTCGCGAACCGCGTGCGCCCGACAAGCTCGCGGGCTGCCTCCTGCTCGCGCACGAGCGTGGCGTGGACCTCGTCGGGCGGCCCGGGGACCAGCGGGAACCGGGCGGTGAGCCGGTCGCCGACGCGGAACACCGCATTGACCGTCCCTGCCGAGCGGACGGGCGTCACGGGCAGCCCGGCCCACTGCGGGAACTGTCTCGCGACGAGGCGCCGCACCGCCGTCACGGGTACGTCGAGCTGGTCGGGGTGCATCGCCATCGCGTCGAGCATCACCCGGGGCGCGGGCGCCGCTCAACCGAATTGCGCAGGGTGCGTGCGCCGCGGTCAACCGAGGTCGGTGGCGTTGAACGTGTCGCAGGCGGTGAGCGTCTTGGCGTCGTACCCGGCGGTGAACCACTTCTGCCGCTCCGCCGCCGAGCCGTGCGTCCAGGTGTCGGGGTCGATCGAGCCGGTCGACTGCTGCTGGATCCGGTCGTCGCCCACGGAGGCTGCCGCCTGCAGCGCGTTGGCCAGCTGCTCCTGGCTGATCGGCTGCAGGAACGTCACGTCGGTGCCGGGGCGCAGCGTCGTCGCGGCGTTGCCCGCCCAGACGCCGGCGAAGCAGTCGGCCTGCAGCTCGGTGCGCACCGAGTCGGAGGTCGCGCCGGTGCCGCCTCGGTCGTGCTGGTCGAAGATGCCGAGCAGGTTCTGGATGTGGTGGCCGTACTCGTGCGCGGTGACGTACTCCTCGGCCAGCGGCCCGTCCTGCGCGCCGAGCTGGGCGAACATCGCGTCGTAGAAGCCCAGGTCGATGTAGATCGTCTGGTCGGACGGGCAGTAGAACGGGCCGACCTGCGTGGTCGCCGCGCCGCACGCGGTGTCGGTCTGACCCTCGAAGGAGACGATCCGTGGCAGGGCCCACGTGACGCCCTCCTGCTCGACGACCGGCTGCCAGTAGGCGTCCAGTGCGTACGCGGTGGCGGCCAGGCGGCAGTCCCGCTGGGTGTTGGCCTGCTCGACGGTGCAGTCGCCGAGCTCGCTGACGTCCTCCGGGGCGACCTGCTCGGTGGCGGTCCCGGAGTCGCCGCCGCTGATCGCGTTCAGCACATCACCGAGGTTGCCGCCCTGCAGCAGCACGACGAGCGCGACCACGATCAGCCCGACGACTCCACCGCCGACCGCCACGCCACGACGGCCGCCGCCGCCACCCGAGCCGCCCTGCTGGACCCGGCCGCCTTCGAAGTCCCCACCCTGGAAGGTCACGCCCGCACGGTAACCCTGGTCAGGCGCGTGCGCGCGCCGGGACGGCCCGCCACGTCCCGGCGGCGAGCCCGGCGGCGAGTACCGCCTTGACGACGTCACCCGGCACGAACACCAGGTCGGCCGTGAACGCGGCCTGCCAGCTCATCCCGGTGCGTGCGACGATCCCGGCGACGCCGATCGGGTGCAGCACCAGCAGCCCGGCGACGAGCGCGGCGCCCACCAGCACCGCGAACCGCCACCGCGCGGGTACTCGTCCGGCCAGGCCGCCCAGCAGGCCTGCGACCGCCGCCGCCGGGACGAACGCCACGAGGTAGCCGACGGAGGGCCCCGCGAGCACGCCGAGGCCTCCTGCCCCGCCGGCGAGCAGGGGTAGTCCGGCCAGGCCCGCCGCCACGTAGAGCGACACCGCGGCCGCCCCGCGGCGCGCCCCCTGCAGCAGCCCGGCGAGCAGCACGCCGAACGTCTGCAGCGTGATCGGCACGCCGATCGGCGTCGGGATCGCCGGCGACACCGCGCACACGGCGACGAGGGCCGCCATGCCGACGACGTGGGCGGCGCCGGCGAGGACCTGGCGCGTCGTGGGCCGGGCGGGCAGGGAACCGATGGTGGGCAGGTCGTGCGTCAATCCGGTGGACACGGCGTCTCCCGCGGGGTTCAGTGACGAGCGGGCACGCGCCCGCCGTCCGGTCCGGCCACGCTAACGGGCCGTAGACTGACCGGCGTTTGTGCCCGGGGCCAAGCCCCGCGAGGCGTCGTCGGAGGAAACCCACCAGTGATCACCGCCCAAGGCGTGGAGCTGCGCGTCGGCGCTCGGCTGCTGCTCGAGCCCACCAGCTTCCGGATCGCCGCCGGGGACCGCATCGGCCTCGTCGGGCGCAACGGCGCGGGCAAGACGACGCTGACCAAGACCCTCGCCGGGGAGACGCAGCCCACCGATGGCCTGATCAGCCGCGCCGGGGACATCGGCTACCTGCCGCAGGACCCGCGCACCGGGGACCTGGACACCCTCGCGCTCGACCGCGTGCTGTCGGCGCGCGGGCTGGACCAGGTGGTCCGCGCGATGCGCGACTCCGAGGGTGCGATGGCCTCCGCCGACGACGAGACGCGCACGGCGGCGATGGAGCGCTACGGCCGCCTCGAGGCGCGGTTCACCGCCGCCGGCGGCTACGCCGCCGAGAGCGAGGCGCACCGCATCACCGCCAACCTCGCGCTCGACGACCGCGTGCTGGGCCAGCCGCTCCGCACCCTGTCGGGCGGTCAGCGCCGGCGCGTCGAGCTGGCACGCATCCTGTTCTCCGGCGCCCAGACGCTGCTGCTCGACGAGCCGACCAACCACCTGGACGCGGACTCGATCGCCTGGCTGCGCGACTACCTCAAGGTG
>CAZFTZ010000187.1:0-4631 GCA_964521875.1 uncultured Cellulomonas sp.
CCGTTGGGACCGAGGACGCCGAAGATCTCGCCCTCGCGGACGTCGAACGAGACGTCGTCGACGGCGACCGTGTCGCCGTACCGCTTGTGCAGGTGGCTGACGCTGGTGACGGGTTCCATCACGGACTCCCTAGGTGCGGGAACGGGCGACGGCGGTGCGTCGCGCGATGAGGGCGAACACGACGGCCATGAGGACCGCCATGCCGAAGCCGACGGCCGTCGCGGCACCGACGTCCGGCAGGAGGTAGGCGGTCAGCCGGTCCGGCCAGGGGCCCTCGACGCCCGCGACGACCCCGAGCACGACGAAGACGGGGCCGACGGTGAGCGGGAGCAGGGCGGTGGCCCACCAGCCGCCGGACGCACCCCAGGCAGCGCCGAGGGCGTAGTACACGATGCCGACGAGCAGGCCGGACAGGTTGGCGACGAGGTAGGTCATCCCGTAGTCGAGGAGCATCGTCGGCCACGAGCCGCCGCTCGGGTCCAGCGACGCGTCCTGCAGCACCCAGCCCCAGCCGAGCCAGCCGTGCACCAGGCGCTCGACCAGCAGCAGCGTCGACATCAGCAGGCCGTTGACCACGGCGACGGCCAGCGCGACCAGCAGCGCCGCCTGCACGAACGTCCGCCGCGTCATGCCGGCGGCGACGTGCACCCGCAGGTAGGCGGTCGCCGCGACGATGTGCATCGAGAGCGGGAACCAGATGCCGGCCTGCCGTCCGAACGAGACCACGGAGATGTTCGTCGTACCGACCGCGGCGAGGATGACGGTCAGCAGCACCACGACGACGAGCAGGATCCCCCAGAACAGCAGCATCGGCAGCGCGAACGTGCGCAGCAGCCGCCGGCCGGCGTGGACCACGGGCGACGTCGCGGGACGCGCCAGGACGGTGCTGCGCCCCACGTCGGACGCGGCGTTCGCGGTCATCGCTCCTCCGTGCCGGATGTCAGGTGGACGAACAGGTCCTGCAGCGGGACGGGCCCGAGCTCGAGCCCGGCCGACCGGGCGGCAGCGGCTGACTCGTCGTCCACCGCACCCAGCACCGTCGCCTGGCTGGTGCCGCCGAGCGACTGGCGCCCGAGCACCCTCCTGCCCGCGACGAACCGCTCGACGGCGGCGCGCGGCCCGGTGACTGCCAGGCCGTCGGCGCGCAGCTCGTCCGCGTCTCCCGTCAGCAGTACCCGGCCGCCGTGCAGCACGACGACGTCCTCGAGCAGCCGCTCGATCTCGTCGATCAGGTGGCTCGACAGGACGACGGTGCGCGGGTGCTCGACGTAGTCGGCCAGCAGCGCGTCGTAGAACGCGTACCGGCTCGGCGCGTCGAGGCCGAGGTGAACCTCGTCGAGGATCGTCAACGGGGCGCGTGCGGCGATGGCCAGCGCGATGCCGACGGCCGACCGCTTGCCGCGCGACAGCTTGCGCGGCCGGGTCCTCGGGTCGAGCTCGAACCTGTCGAGCAGGCGCTCGGCGACCTCGCGGGAGAAGTACGGGCGTGCGCCGGCGACGAAGTCGACGTTCTCGTCGATCCGCTCGTCGTCCATCACGTCGCCGGACTCGCGGACCAGCAGCACGTGCGGCGCGAGCCGCTCGTTCTCCCACGGGTCCTCGCCGTCGACGAGCACGGTGCCGCCGTTCGGACGCCGGAAGGACGCGACGACGCTCGCCAGGGTCGTCTTCCCCGAGCCGTTGCGCCCCAGCAGGCCGGTGATCGCGCCCGGGCGGACGTCGAGGTCGACACCGTCGAGGGCGACGGTGCTCCCGTAGCGGACCGTCAGCCCGCGCACCTGGATGCCGAGGCCGTCCATCACGTCGCCTCCTGGCTCGTGGCCGCGGCGGCGCGCAGCCGCGCGAGCACGTCGTCGAGCGGGATGCCGAGCACCCGCGCCTGCTCGGCGACGGGGTCGACGACGTCGGCGAAGAAGGTCTCGCGACGCTGTGCCAGCAGGCGCTCGCGGGCGCCGGTCGCGACGAACATGCCGATCCCCCTGCGCTTGTAGAGGACGCCCTCGTCGACCAGCTCGGCGAACGCCTTCGCAGCCGTCGCCGGGTTGATGCGGAAGGTCGTGGCGTACTGGGTCGTGCTCATCACCTGCTCCTCCTCGGCCAGGTCGCCGCGGAGCACGTCGTCGCGGATCTGGTCGGCGATCTGCAGGTAGACGGGGTCACGACCGTCGAACACGCCGTGCCTCCGGTCCTCGTCGGTTCATTACTCGACTACTGAACCACGGAACCGTGACGAGTGCAAGAGGGGGCGCCGCTTCCGGCAGAGCGACGCCCGGGCGCTGGGTGGCCCAGGCGCCCGGGCTTCACGGAGAGAGGGGAGCCGCCAGGCGACCGCCTCGGATCGAGGTGCCGCCCTGGCACCGGACGCGGTCGTGGCCGGACGACGATCTCGGACCGGGACGAAGCCCGGCCACCCGCGTCAGGCCGGCACGGCCAGCGTCATCGTCTCGACGCACAGCACGTTGCCGTCCGGGTCCTCGAACCAGGCGGAGCTCATCGTGTCGTCGGACCAGACGCCGTCCTGCCACGACCCGGTGGGCGCGTCGAACGTCATGAACTGCACGCCGTGGGCCCGCAGGTCCGCGACCTCGCCGGCGAACGCGTCGTCACCGACCATGAACGTCATCGCCGTCGCCCTGTTGGTGCCGGCGTTGGGCGTCGGGAACACGAGGAACTGCGCGGCGCCGGCCTTGTAGACCACGCCGTCGCCTCCCTCGGTGACCACGGGGAACCCCAGTCCCTCGTAGAAGGCGCGCGCACGAGCCATGTCCGAGACCGGAAGGGTCGTCATGGCGGGGAAGTCGGCGAGCATGGTTCCTCCCGCGCCTACGGCCCGACCGTCGGGCGGCCGGCATCATGACGTTACGTCACCATCAGGATCTGCGCCTGGCGAACCGGGGCAAACCGGGCGCCGAGCCCGTTCAGGCCGTGGCGAACCGCTTCGCGGCGAGCAGCTCGGCGATCTGGATCGCGTTGAGCGCGGCGCCCTTGCGCAGGTTGTCGTTGGAGACGAACAGCGCCAGGCCGCGTCCTGCGGGCGCCCCCTCGTCGGCCCGGATCCGCCCGCCGAGCGACGGGTCGGCGCCGGCCGCGGCGAGAGGCGTCGGCACGTCACCCTCCGCGAGCAGCACCCCGGGCGCGCCGTCCAGCAGCTCGTACGCCCGCTCCGGCGAGATCGGCCGCTCGAACTCGGCGTTGATCGACAGCGAGTGGCCGGTGAACACCGGCACGCGCACGCAGGTGCCGCTGACCAGCAGCTCCGGGATCTCGAGGATCTTCCGGGACTCGTGGCGGAGCTTCTGCTCCTCCTCGGTCTCGCGCAGGCCGTCGTCGACGAGCGCGCCGGCGAACGGCACCACGTCGAACGCGATGGTGCGCGGGAACTTCACCGCCGGCGGGAAGGTGACCGCCGAGCCGTCGTGCGCCAGGGCGGCGACGTCCTGCGTCACCGCGGCGCGCACCTGCGACTCCAGCTCCTGCACGCCGGACAGGCCGGCACCCGACACCGCCTGGTAGGTCGAGACGACCAGGCGTCGCAGCCCGGCCTCGTCGTGCAGCGGCTTGAGCACCGGCATCGCGGCCATCGTGGTGCAGTTGGGGTTGGCGACGATGCCCAGCGGGATCTCGTCGAGCGCGTGCGGGTTCACCTCGCTGACGACGAGCGGCACCTGCGGGTCCTTGCGCCACGCAGACGAGTTGTCGACGACGAGCGCGCCGGCCGCGGCGAACTTGGGTGCCCACTCCTTCGAGGTGCCGCCCCCGGCCGAGAACAGCGCGATGTCGATCCCGGACAGGTCGGCGGTCGCGACGTCCTCGACCACCACGTCCGCGCCGCGCCACGGCAGCGTGCGCCCCGCGGAGCGCGACGACGCGACGTACCGGATCGAGGCGACCGGGAAGTCGCGCTCGTCGAGCAGCCGGCGCATGACGCCACCGACCTGTCCGGTGGCCCCGACCACTGCGACGCTCAACCCACTCATCGTCCCGAACCTCCGTACACGACGGCCTCGCCGGACTCGACGTCCAGCCCGAACGCGGTGTGCACCGCACGCACCGCGTCGTCCAGCGACTCCAGGCTGGTGACTACCGAGATGCGGATCTCCGAGGTGGAGATCATCTCGATGTTGATGCCCGCCTCCGACAGCGCCCCGAACAGCCGCGCCGAGACGCCGGGGTGCGACTTCATGCCGGCGCCGATCAGCGACAGCTTGCCGATCGTGTCGTCGTACTGCAGCGACTCGTAGCCGATCTCCTCCTGGACGCCGCGCAGCGCCGTCGTCGCGGTGGCGCCGTCGCTGGCGGGGAGCGTGAACGAGATGTCCGTCAGACCGGTCTTCGCCGCGCTGACGTTCTGCACGATCATGTCGATGTTGGCGCCGGCCGTGGCGACCACCTGGAAGATCTGCGCGGCCTTGCCCGGCACGTCCGGGACGCCGACGACCGTCACCTTCGCCTGCGAGCGGTCGTGCGCGACGCCGGAGATGATCGGCTCTTCCATGGCTCCTTCTTCCTCGGTGACGAGCGTCCCGGTGTGCGTGGAGAACGACGAGCGCACGTGGACCGGGACCTGGTAGCGGCGGGCGTACTCGACGGAACGCAGCGCGAGCACCTTGGCGCCGGAGGCGGCCAGCTCG
>CAZFTZ010000188.1:0-4346 GCA_964521875.1 uncultured Cellulomonas sp.
GCGGCACGCTGACGCCCGGGCCGCGGCCCGGCGGCGGGTTCCGCGTCCGCGCCGAGATCCCCACCCCGACCTCGCGAGGACTGACATGATCGGCGGCGCCGCGTCCGGGCCGACGGTGAGCGCAGGAAGGCCGTGAAGTGATCGCAGTCGCGCTGGTCGACGACCAGCAGCTGGTACGCGCCGGGTTCCGCATGGTGATCGACTCGCAGGACGACCTGCGGGTGGTCCTCGAGGCCGGCGACGGCGCGCAGGCGGTGCGCGCGCTGGGCGGGCGCAGCCACGTCGACGTCGTCCTGATGGACGTCCGGATGCCGACGATGGACGGCCTGACCGCCACCGCGCAGATCACCGCGCGGCCGGACGCGCCGAAGGTCGTCGTGCTGACGACGTTCGACCTCGACGAGTACGTGCTGGCCGCCATCCGGGCGGGCGCGTCGGGCTTCCTGCTCAAGGACGCCCCGCCGGAGGAGATGCTCGCGGCGATCCGCACCGTGCACCGCGGCGACGCCGTCATCGCGCCGTCGTCGACCCGCCGGCTGCTGGAGCACCTGGTCACCGTGCTGCCCGCACCGGAGCCCGGGGCCGACGACCCGGCGCGCCGCGCCATCGCCGAGCTGACCGACCGCGAGCGCGAGGTGCTCGTCCTCATGGCGCGTGGCCGTTCCAACACGGAGATCGGCCAGGACCTGTTCGTCGCCGAGGCGACGGTGAAGACGCACGTCGGCCGGATCCTCGCCAAGCTGGCGGTGCGCGACCGGGTGCAGGCGGTCGTCGCCGCGTACGAGGCCGGCCTGGTCCGTCCCGGGTCCTGAGCCGGTCCCCCTCCGGTCTGACCCGGCGTGCCCGACGAGCGACCGCGGACCGACGCGGCCCCGACGAGGCCACTCCTAGCGTGAGGCCGTCACCGAGACCCGGAGGAACCATGACCCCCACCATCGCCTCGTCGGCCCGCGGCCTGACGAAGGTCTACGGACGCGGCGCCGCCGAGGTGCGCGCCCTCGACGGCGTCGACGTCGACTTCGCCGCCGGCGCGTTCACCGCGATCATGGGCCCGTCCGGGTCCGGCAAGTCGACGCTGATGCACCTGCTGGCGGGCCTGGACGCGGCCACCGGCGGCATGGTCCGGCTCGGTGACACCGCGCTGACCGGGATGGACGACGACGACCTCACCCGGCTGCGCCGGGACCGCGTGGGCTTCGTCTTCCAGAGCTTCAACCTGCTGCCGATGTTCACCGCGCTGCAGAACGTGCTGCTGCCGCTCGACCTCGCCGGCACCAAGCCGGACGCGCTCTGGCTGGACCAGCTGGTGGCGACCCTCGGGCTGTCCGACCGGCTGGACCACCGGCCGAGCGAGCTGTCCGGCGGCCAGCAGCAGCGCGTCGCGATCGCCCGCGCGCTGGTGACCAAGCCGGACGTGGTGTTCGCCGACGAGCCGACCGGCAACCTCGACTCGCGCGCCGGGGCGCAGGTGCTCTCGTTCCTGCGCCGATCGGTCCGCGAGCTGGGTCAGACCGTGATCATGGTCACCCACGACCCCGCGGCCGCCGCCTACGCCGACCGTGTGGTGCTGCTGGCCGACGGGCGCATCGCGGGCGAGATCGAGGACCCCACCCCTGAGTCCGTGCTGGCCGGCCTGGACGCGCTGCGCCAGCTCGAGGGGGTGTGATGTTCCGGCTCACCCTGGCGCAGATGCGCCGGTCCGTGCCCCGACTGGTCGCGGCCGGCCTGGCGATCGTCATCGGGACGGCGTTCGTGGCCGCGACCCTGCTCGCCGGCGACGTGATGGACCACACCGGACGCGACGCCGTTACCGCGCGCTTCGCGCAGGCCGACGTCGTGGTCCAGGGCGACCTGACGGCCGAGGACCTGGCGACCGTCCGGAGCCTGCCCGGTGTCGCGGCGGCGGACGTCGCGACGACCGGCGGCATCGAGCTGCGGACGCCCGAGGCGGACCGCTGGCAGCTCGTCGTGCCCGTCGCGTCCGACGAGCGCCTCACCCCGCTGCGTGTCGGGAACGGCCGCGTCCCGTCGCAGCCGGGCGAGATCGCGCTGCCGCAGCGCGCGGCCGACGCCCTGGGCATCGGGCTCGGCGACACGGTCACCGCGGTGTGGGACGTGGCCGACTCGACGCCCGCGGCGACGGTCCGGCCGGAGGACCTGCCGACGGCAGGCGCGACGCCGCAGGGCGACGTCCCGACGCGCACCGAGCACACCCAGACGATGACCCTCGTCGGCTACGTCGAGGACCCGCACGGGGCGTGGACCTCAGCCGGCGGTGCCGCGCTCGCCGTCGTGGCGGACATGGCCGGCTGGACCGGCTCGGACTCGATGCCGGCCACCGGCGGGAACGAGCTGGTGGTCGCCGCGGCCTCCGGGACCTCCGCGACGACGCTGCGCACCGACGTGGCCACCGCGCTGCCGACGGCAACCGTGATGACGCGCGACGACGCCGCGGCGGAGCAGCTCAGACAGCTCGGGGAGGGTGGTGACAAGGTGCTCGTCACCGTGGTGCTCGGCTTCGCCGCGGTCGCGCTGCTCGTCGCGGCGCTCGTCATCGCCAACACGTTCCAGGTGCTCGTCGCCCAGCGCACCCGCACGCTCGCCCTGCTGCGGGCGGTCGGCGCCCGGCGCGCGCAGCTGCGGGTGTCGGTGCTGGTCGAGGCCGCGATCCTGGGGCTGGCCTCGTCGGCCATCGGCATCCTCACCGGCAGCCTGCTGGCGCAGGGGATGCTGACGGTGCTGCGCCGCACGTCGATCGAGGCGCCGCTGCCGTCGACGGTGCACGTCACGTGGCAGGTGGTGCTGCTGCCGCTGCTCGTCGGCACCACGGTGACCGTGCTCGCCTCGCTGGTGCCGGCCCGCGCCGCGACCCGGGTGACCGCGATCGAGGCGCTGCGCCCGCTCGACGCGCCGACCGGCCGGACCGGGGCAGGACGGGTTCGGCTCGTCGTCTCGATCCTGCTCACCGCGGCCGGCGGCCTGGGGCTGGCCGGTGCGGTTGCGCTCGGGACGGCCGGGTTCAGCCTCACCATGGTGCCGCTCGCGCTGGGCGTGCTCGCCGGGACGGTGTCCTTCGTCGGGCTGCTGCTCGGCGCGGTGTTCTGGGTGCCGGTCGTGGTCCGGCTCGCGCAGCGGGTGCTCTCCGCGCTCGGCCCGGTGCCGAGGCTCGCCGCCGCCAACACGGTCCGCAACCCGCGCCGCACCGCGGCGACCAGCACCGCGCTCGTCATCGGCGTCACGCTCGTCGCAATGATGAGCACCGGCGCCGCGAGCGCTCGCGCCTCGCTGGACCGCACGCTCGACGAGCACTTCCCGGTGGACCTCGAGGTGACCCCGACGTCCTACGACGACGCCGGGCAGGCAGACCCGCTGCCGGACGGCCTGGTGGCGCGGGTCGAGTCCGTCGACGGGGTGCGGCACGTCGCCCAGCTCCGGTCGGCCACGCTCACCGTGGTCGACGTGGACGGCAAGCCGGAGTCGCTGACGGTCCGCGCGCTCGCGCCCGACGACGCCCGGCAGGTGCTGCGGGACGACCACGCCGCCGCGGCCCTGGCCGACGGCACGGCGCTGGTGCCGACGTGGCTGCACCTGCCGTCCGGGCAGGTGCAGGTGCAGCGGGCCGACGAGTCGGGCAGCGCCGTCGGAGCCGGCCTGCTGCTGGACCACGTGACGCTGCCGGGCCTCGCCGAAGGCATCGTCACCCCGGCCACGCTGGACCGGCTGGTGCCCACGGCGCCCCCGGACACGCTGTTCGTGTCGCTCGACGACGGCGCCGACCCGGTCGAGGCGTTGCGCGACGTGCAGGACGCACTCGGCACGGCGCAGCTGGCGGTGAGCGGGCCGGGCGCGGAGCGCGCCCAGTACGACCGTGTCATCGGCGTGCTGCTGGCGGTGGTGGTCGGGCTGCTCGGCGTCGCCGTGCTCATCGCGCTGCTCGGCGTGACCAACACGCTGTCGCTGTCCGTCCTGGAGCGTCGCCGCGAGTCGGCGACGCTGCGCGCGATGGGCCTGACCCGCCGCCGGCTGCGCGGCACGCTCGCCGTCGAGGGGATGCTCATCGCGGGCGTTGGGGCGGTGTGCGGCGGGGTGCTCGGCGTGCTCTACGGCTGGGCCGGCGCGGCGACCGTGCTGGGCGGCATCGGTGGCGTGACGCCCGCCGTGTCGTGGCGTGACCTGGCGCTCGTCGTGGTCGTCGCGCTCGGTGCGGGGCTGCTGGCCTCGGTGGTGCCCGCCCGCTCGGCGGCGCGCACCTCCCCGGTGGCGGCGCTCGCCGAGGAGTGAGCCGACCGGCGGGGCCCGGGGGGCGGGGGGGCGGCCCCCCCCGCCCCCCGGGGGGGGGGGGGCCG
>CAZFTZ010000189.1:0-3296 GCA_964521875.1 uncultured Cellulomonas sp.
GCACCTCCCGCACCGCCGGCGGGGCTCCGAACCGGTCGATCACCAGGGCGCGCACGCCGCGATCCTGCCATCCGAGCCGACACCTCGAGACACCCTCCCGAGGTAGGGTCGTAACGATTCGACACCCCCCGAACGAACCACGAGGTGCACCGTGCAGCTGCGAACCCTGGGGACCCGTCAGGTCAGCGCGATCGGCCTCGGCGGCATGCCGATGTCGATCGAGGGACGGCCCGACGAGGCGCGAGCGATCGCCACCGTCCACGCGGCGCTGGACGCCGGCGTGACCTTCATCGACACCGCCAACTCGTACCACCTGCTCGCCGGCGAGGTCGGCCACAACGAGCGGCTGATCGCCAAGGCCCTGCGCACGTACGGCGGCGACACGTCCGGCGTGCTGGTGGCGACCAAGGGCGGCCACCTGCGCCCCGGCGACGGCCGCTGGACGCAGAACGGCGACCCGGCCTACCTCAAGCAGGCGGCCAAGCAGTCGCTCAAGGACCTCGGCGTCGACGCCATCGGCCTGTACCAGTTCCACCGGCCCGACCCGCGGGTGCCGTTCGCCGACTCGGTCGGCGCCATCCGCGACCTGCTCGACGAGGGTGTCATCCAGATGGCCGGCGTCTCGAACACCAGCGTCGCGCAGATCGACGAGGCCAACGCGATCCTCGGCGGCCGGCTGGTGTCGGTGCAGAACCAGTTCTCGCCGGCCCACCGGTCCACGCTCGACACCCTCCGGCACTGCGCCGACCTCGGCATCGCGTTCCTGCCGTACAGCCCGCTCGGCGGCATCGGCCGGGCCGGCGGCGTCGGCGACCGGTTCCCGCAGTTCGCCACGGTCGCCGCCGCGCACGGCGTCAGCCCGCAGCAGGTCGTGCTCGCGTGGGAGCTGTCGCTCGCGCCCGTCGTCATCCCCATCCCCGGCGCCTCGCGCCCCGAGTCGACCACCGACAGCGCCGCCGCGGCAGACCTCGTGCTGTCCGACGACGAGCTCGCCACCCTGTCCGCCACCCACTGACGCCGGAGCCACCACCATGAAGACCTTCACCCTCCCCGGGACCGACATCACCGTCCCCGAGGTCGTCCTCGGCCTGATGCGCATCGCCGAGAAGACGGACGACGAGATCCGCACGCTGGTCGCCACCGCGGCCGACGCCGGCATCGACTTCATCGACCTCGCCGACGTCTACGGCCGCACCCCGCACGAGTGCGAGCAGCGCTACGGCGACGCCATGCGACTGACCCCGAGCCAGCGCGAGCGGGTGACGATCCAGACCAAGTGCGGCATCGTCAAGGAGCCGCTGAGCTTCGACTTCTCGTACCAGCACATCGTCGAGTCGGTCGACGGCTCGCTGGCCGCGCTCGGCACCGACTACATCGACGTGCTGCTGCTGCACCGGCCGGACGCGCTGGTCGAGCCGGAGGAGGTCGCCCGGGCGTTCGACGACCTGTCAGCCGCCGGCAAGGTGCGCGCGTTCGGCGTCTCCAACCAGAACCCGGGCCAGATCGAGCTGCTCCGCGCGTCCGTGAAGCAGCCGATCGTCGCCAACCAGCTCCAGCTGTCGATCACCCACGCCAACCTGTTCACGCAGGGCACGGCGATCAACATGAACGGCCTCGACCAGTCGGTCGACCGCGACAACGGGATCGTCGACTACTGCCGGCTGCACGACATCGCGCTGCAGGCGTGGTCGCCGTTCCAGGCCGGGTTCTTCACCGGCCCGTTCCTCGGCTCGCCCGACTACCCGGAGCTCAACGCGGTGATCGACCGGCTGGCGGCGCAGTACGGCGTGCCGGCCGAGGCGATCGCGACGGCGTGGATCCTGCGGCACCCGGCGAAGTGGCAGGTGGTGCTGGGCACCACGACGCCGGCCCGGGTCACCGCCGCCGCGGCGGGCTCGGACGTCGCGCTGACCCGCGGCGAGTGGTACGAGCTGTACCGCGCCGCGGGCCACGTGCTGCCCTGACACCCGTTCGCCGTAGCGGTCGCTCCCCCGACGGGACGAACCGGACAAATCGGAGTCGCTCGGACGAGTGGTTGTGCGGGTGAGATCGGGTGGATGCCCTGACATCGCCGGGTATGTCGGACCGACGATATGGGCATGCAGGGGTCGACGCCCGAGGGCGAGCAGAGCAGTCAGGACGTCTTCGTCCGGGTCACGGATGCCGACGTCCACGCCGCCCGGGACGCCTGGTGGCGCGCGCACTGCGCCGACCCGGCGGCCGCGCGCACGGCGACGCTGCACGCGCAGGCGCAGCAGATCGCCGAGGAGTTCAGGGCCGCGCACGCGCGCTGACGCGACGCACGAGGAGGGCCGGGGCGGAGGGGCCCCGGCCCTTCGTCACGTCTCGGCCCGCTGACCCGGCAGCACCTGGACGTCGGGCCCGGGGAAGACGAGGCCCTCATGCCCGTCGGCGAACCGCACGAGGAAGGGCGGGCCGCCCTCGACGCCGCGAGTCTCGACGATCTCGCCCGAACGGTCCTTGGTGTCGATGGTCCGGCCGTGGACGACGAGCCGGTCACCCACTGATGCGCGCATCGTTGCTCACCTCACGACGAGGTTAGCGCCGGCGGCACCGGTCGCCACCCGGCGCCGGCGTCGAGCGCACCGTTGTCCATCGAGCGCACATGTCGTGCGCGCGCGGAAGGTGTGCGCTCGGCGGACAGGCGTGCGCTCGGCGGACAGGCGTGCGCTCGCGGATCGGCGGCGGCCGGAGTTAGGCGGCGACGAGCTCGAACGCGTTGCCCTCGGGGTCGGTGAGCGTGACGGACCGGCGCCCGTCGCCGAGGATGCCGCCGAGCCGGCGGGCGCCCAGGCCGACCAGGCGCCGGGACTCCCCGTCGATGTCGGTGGTCGTCAGCTGCAGGTGCAGCGGGGTGCGCAGCACCCGGCCGTCGGTCACCTGGCGGAACACGAGCCGCGGCACGCCGAAGGCGGTGCCGTCGACCAGCTCGGCGTACTGCGAGGTGGCGCCGGGCGCGACCTCGAGGCGGAGCGCGGCCGCCCAGAACTCGGCGGTGGCACGGGCGTCGAACGCGTCGTAGGCGAGACCGTGGAAGGTGGTGGGCATGACGCCTCCTGAGGGGTCGGGAGCTCGAGTCGACGGTGGCCGACGAGCCTTCGAGGATGCTGGGACGGCGCCGGACATTCGCCGAGCGTCGGGGGCGCCTGCGAGGGGGCGCCGAGAGCGGAGGTTCCTCCGCTTGTGGGCACCACAATAACCGGAGGGTCCTCCGATTGGCAAGGCCTCAGCCGCCCGCGACGACGCCCAGGACGTCCAGCAGCACCGTGACGTGG
>CAZFTZ010000190.1:0-10731 GCA_964521875.1 uncultured Cellulomonas sp.
GTGGTCGGCGGCGTACCGGGCGAACACGTCCGACAGGCCTGGCTCGACGCCGATGCCGACGAGCGCCAGCCGGCCGGCGGCCCGCCAGGCGTCCGCCCGCGCGAACTGCTCGTCGCCCAGCTTGACGCCGGTGAGCTCGTATGGCCGGTCCGGATGCGGGTGCGACAGCGACATCGCCATGTCGAGGTAGTCCGCGCCCGCTGCCAGGGCTCCCTCGAAGATCGGCATGACGAACCGGGGGTCGACCGCGTTGAGCACGTGCGTCGCACGATGCTCGCGGATCGCGGCGGCCACCGCATCGGCGGTCGAGGCGTCGACCAGCGCGGCCGACAGCCGCCCGCCGACGACGTCGTGCCGCGACGCGGCCGCCACGGTCCGCTGGGCCCGGGCGAGGTCGTGGTCGGCGACCACCATCGCCTCGAAGAAGTCGCGGCGCGCGGCGATCCGCGCCACCGAGTCACCGACGCCGCCGCTGCCGACCACCAGGATCCGCACGCCACCCCACCTCTCCGAGTCGAGTCGCCGGCCCGGGACCCGGACCGGGAGCCGGCGCCGCTACGCCCGCCGCTTCGCCCGCGCGCTCGCCACCACCTGCGAGGCGACCACGACGAGGATCGCCAGCACGAACATGAACGAGCCGATGACGTTGGCCTGCGCCGGGATGCCACGCGTCGCCGAGACGTAGATGAACTTCGGGAACGTGGTGAACGTGCCGGAGTTGAAGTTCGTGATGATGAAGTCGTCGAAGCTGAGGCTGAAGCTCAGCAGCGCCGCAGCCGCGATGCCGGGCAGCAGCAGCGGGAACGTCACCTTCCAGAACGTCTGGAACGGCGTCGCGTACAGGTCCGCCGCCGCCTCCTCCAGCGCAGGGTCCAGGCTCGCGACCCGCGCCTTCACCGTGACGACGACGAACGACACGCAGAACATCACGTGCGCCGCGACCACCGTCCAGAAGCCGAGCTCCACGCGCAGCGAGAGGAACTGCGACAGCAGCGCGGCGCCCAGCACCACCTCGGGCGTCGACATCGGCAGGAAGATCAGCAGGTTGACGAGCGACCGCCCACGGAACCTGTAGCGGACCAGGGCGATCGCCACCAGCGTGCCGAGCGCGGTGGCGACCAGCGTGGCGAGCACGCCGACCTCGAGGGAGTTGCGGAACGACTCGCACACCTGCGGCGCGCCGCACGGGTTCCGCCAGTTCGCCAGCGTGAACCCGCGCCAGACGAGGTTGCGCTTGCCGCCGTCGTTGAAGCTGAACGCGACGGTGTAGGCGATCGGCACCAGCAGGTACGCGATGCCGAGCGCGGCGATCGTCGGGACCAGTGCGCCGCCGAACCGGGACCGGAACCGGGTCCACGCCCCACCGGGCGCGGTGGCAGGCTCCCGACGAGCGACGGCGGTGGCGGTGGCCGCGCTCACAGCAGGTCCTCCGTCCCGGAGCGCCGGACGTACGCCGCGACGAGGGCGAGGATCGCCACCATGAGGATCACCGACAGCGACGCGGCGACCGGGTAGTCGAGGATCCGGAAGAACCGCTGGTCGATGACCTGCCCGATCATCGCCGTGTTCGTGTTGTTGCCCAGCAGCGAGGCGTTGACGTAGTCGCCGGCGGCAGGGATGAACACCAGCAGGGTGCCGCCGACGACGCCTGGCATCGACAGCGGCAGCGTCACCTTGCGGAAGCACGTCACGGGCGTCGCGTACAGGTCGGCGCCGGCTTCGAGCAGCCGCGGGTCCAGCCGGCCGAGGCTGGCGTAGATCGGCAGCACCATGAACGGCAGGAAGTCGTAGGCCAGGCCGCACACGACGGCGATCGGCGTGGCCATCAGCCGACCGCCCGGCGGCAGCACGTGCAGCCACTGCAGCGCCGCCACCACGGGCCCCTCGTCGGCGAGGATCTGCCGCCACGCCATCGTCCGCAGGATGAACGAGGTGAAGAACGGGGCGACGACCAGGATGACCATCATGTTCTGCAGCAGCGGGTGCGCCCGCGCGCGGACCGCGATGGCGTAGGCGATCGGGTACCCGATGAGCAGGCAGATCGCCGTGGCGATCGCGGCGAACCAGAAGGACCGCAGCAGCGGCTGCCAGAACTGGCCGATCGCGTCGAGGTAGTTCTGCCAGCGGAACGCCGCCTGGTAGTCGCCGAGCTCGCCGCCCTCGACGGGCACGTAGAGCGACATCGCCAGCAGGCTGGCGACCGGCACGACGAAGAACACGACCAGGTAGAGCAGGCCGGGCGCCAGCAGGCCGCGGTACGCCCGGGACCGGTTCTCCTTGGGAAGCTCGACCGGGGTGCCGCCACCGGCGCCGAGCCCCGCCAGGAGGCTCATCGCGGGGCTCCCGCGAGATCACGAGCGCGGCGGGTGACGCCGTACGGCGCGCTCACGGCTCGTCGTCCACGTCGTAGGTGCCCTCGCTGGCGTCCTCGCGCCCGTCGAGGGAGAACGTGAACCGCGCCGCCCAGGCCAGCCGCACCTTCGAGCCGAGCGACACCGTCGCCGCGCCGACGAGGTTCTGCGCGAACACGCCGAACACGCCGACGCCCGGCACGTCCACCTGGTACTGCGTCGACACGCCCGTGAAGGAGACGTCGGTGACGACCCCCGGGCCGATGACGTTCTGGCCGGCGACGGGCTCCTGCGCGTCGACGAGCATCGAGATCTTCTCCGGCCGCACGCCGACGAGCACCTGCCCGCTGGTCGCCGCCGCCCGGTCGGCCCGCACCAGCACCCGTTCGCCACCGACGTCCACGCCGACCGCGCCGTCCGAGCGGACCTCCGCCACGGTGCCGCGCACCAGGTTGGACTGGCCGAGGAAGTTGGCGACGAAGGCCGTGGTCGGAAGCTCGTACAGCTGCTCCGGAGCACCCATCTGCTCGATCCGGCCCTTGTTCATCACGGCGACCCCGTCGGCCATCGTCATGGCCTCCTCCTGGTCGTGGGTGACGTGGACGAACGTGATGCCGACCTCGGTCTGGATCCGCTTCAGCTCGAGCTGCATCTGGCGGCGCAGCTTGAGGTCGAGCGCGCCGAGCGGCTCGTCGAGCAGCAGCACGGCCGGACGGTTGACGATCGCGCGGGCCAGCGCGACGCGCTGCTGCTGGCCCCCGGACAGCTGGGTGGGCTTGCGCTGCCCCAGCCCGGCCAGCTCGACGAGCTCGAGCGCCTCGCCTACCTGCGTCGCCACGTCCTGCACGCCCTTGCGTCGCAGCCCGAACGCGACGTTCTCGGCGATCGTCAGGTGCGGGAACAGGGCATAGCTCTGGAACACCGTGTTGACCGGCCGCTTGTGCGGCGGCACCCCGGTGACGTCGCGCCCCTCGATGGAGATCGCGCCGGCCGTCGGCTTCTCCAGCCCGGCGACCATGCGCAGCGTCGTCGTCTTGCCGCAGCCGGACGGGCCGAGCAGGGCGAAGAACGTGCCGCGCGGGATCGTCAGGTCGAGCGCGTCGACCGCGGTGAACGCGCCGAACTGCTTGGTGACGCCCCAGAGCTCGAGGGCCGGTGCGCTCGGCGCCACCTCAGGCGCCGATCGTGTCGAGGAACTCGCCGTTGTACTTCGTCGTCTCGTCGGCCGTCAGGGTGCGGAACATCTTGAGGCTGGCGAGCATCTCGTCCGTCGGGAAGATCAGCGGGTCGTCGACGAGGTCGGGGTCGATGTCCTCCATCGCCTCGCGGGCGCCCTTCACCGGGGTGATGTAGTTCACCCAGGCGGCGACCGTCGCCGCGACCGTCGGGTCGTAGTAGTAGTTGATGAGCGCCTCGGCGTCCGCGACCCGGCTGCTCGTCACCGGCACCATGAGGTTGTCGCTCCACAGCGCGCCGCCGGCGTCCGGCAGCGCGAAGCCGAACCGGTCGTCGTTCTCCGCGTTGAGCGCCTGGACGTCGCCGGACCACGCCAGGCACGCGAGCGCGTCACCGGAGACGAGGTCCTGCGCGTACGAGTTGCCCTTGACCTGGCGGATCTGGCCGGAGGCGATCTGCGCCTTGAGGACGTCGAGGGCGTTCTCGAACTCGGTGTCGCCCCACGTCGTGCTGCCCGGGTCGACGCCCTGCTCCAGCATGATGAGGCCGATGGTGTCCTCCATCTCGGCGAGCACCTCGACGCGCCCCTTGAGGGCGGGGTCCCACAGGTCGGAGATGGCGTGCAGGCCGTTGGGCACCTTCTCCTTGTCCCACGCGAGCCCGGTCATGCCGGACTGCCACGTGATGCTGGACGTGCGGTCCTGGTCGTAGTCGACGGACTTCAGGTTGTCGAGCATGTCGTCGCAGTTCGGCATCTTCGACCGGTCCAGCTTCTGGACGTAGCCCTGGGTCACCCACCGGCCGGCCATCCAGTCGGTGAGGGTCACCAGGTCGTAGCCGATGTCCTGGCCGGCGTCGAGCTGTGCCTTGACCTTGCCGTAGAACGAGTCGTTGTCCTCGATGTCCTCGAAGTACGCCACGTCGATGCCGGTCTGCTCGATGAACGCGTCCAGCGTCGGGTAGCTCTGGCCGTCGTCGGACTGGTCGAGGTAGAGCGTCCAGTTGGCCCAGCGAAGCGAGCCGCTGCCACCGCCCCCGGAGGCGCTCGGCGCGGGCGACCCGCCGCCCGTGCCGCAGGCGGCGAGCACGGCCGCGGCTCCGGCGGCGCCCAGCACGCCGGTCAGGAACGACCGGCGGGAGACCTCACGGGAGCGCATCGCACGGGAGTGCGCGACGAGTGCACGGACCATCGGGTCCTCTGGCATGGGCGTGCGGGCCATGGTCATCCTTTCGCGCGACGGGCTCTCGACGTCGAGACCCCGTGAGGGCGGGTCCGCCGGGACCCGGACGGGTGTGGTCAGTATGCCTGGCTTCCAGGGAAACCGTTGCGTTCCGGTCGGTTCACGACGAAAAACTTAGGAAACGTCGACGTGTCCGAATGGTTTCGTGGGTCGTGCCTCAGGCTCCGAGTGCCGACATCACGTGCTTGATGCGGGTGTAGTCCTCGAAGCCGTACAGCGACAGGTCCTTGCCGTAGCCGGACTGCTTGAAACCACCGTGCGGCATCTCGGAGACGAACGGGATGTGCGTGTTGATCCACACCACCCCGAAGTCGAGCGCCCGCGACACCCGCAGCGCGGTGCCGTGGTCCGTGGTCCACACCGAGCTCGACAGGCCGTACCGGACGCCGTTCGCCAGCCGGACCGCCTCGTCCTCCGTCTCGAACGCCTGCACGGTGATCACCGGGCCGAAGATCTCGTCCTGGCTCGCCTCGTCGTCCTGGCGCAGCCGGTCCACGACGGTCGGCTCGACGAAGTAGCCCGCGCGGTCGAGCCGGTGGCCGCCGGCGACGACGTCGGCGTGGTCCGGCAGCCGGTCAAGGAACCCGAGCACGCGGCTCAGCTGGTTCGCGTTGTTCACCGGCCCGTAGGTGACGGACTCGTCGTCGGGATCACCGGTGCGCTGCTGCCGGGCCGCCGCCGCCAGGGCGGCCACGAACTCGTCGTGCGCCCCCGCCTGGACCAGCACCCGGGTGGCCGCGGTGCAGTCCTGCCCGGCGTTGTAGTAGCCGGCGCCGGCGATGCCCGCCGCGGCTGCGGCGAGGTCGGCGTCGGCGAAGACGACCACGGGCGCCTTCCCGCCCAGCTCGAGGTGAACTCGCTTGAGCCCGTCGGCGGCGGCCGAGGCCACCTGCGAGCCGGCGCGCACCGAGCCGGTGATCGCCACCATGTCCGGACGCGGGTGCGCGACGAGCGCCCGGCCGGTCTCCCGGTCGCCGCAGACGACGTTGAGCACCCCGGGCGGCAGGATCTCGCCCGCGACGTCCGCCAGCAGCACCGTCGAGGCGGGCGTGGTGTCGGACGGCTTGAGCACCACGGTGTTGCCCGCAGCCAGCGCCGGGGCGATCTTCCAGATCGCCATCATCAGCGGGTAGTTCCACGGCGTCACCTGCCCGACGACGCCCACCGGCTCACGCCGGATCCACGAGGTGTGACCCTCCAGGTACTCCCCCGCCGAGAGGCCGTCGAGGATGCGCGCCGCGCCGGCGAAGAACCGCAGCTGGTCCGCGGCCGGCGGCAGCTCGTCGGTCCGCGTCAGGTGCAGCGGCTTGCCGGTGTTGCGCGACTCGACGGCGACGAACTCCTCGGCCCGCGCCTCGACCGCGTCGGCCAGCCGCAGCAGCGCCCGCTGACGCTCTGCGGGTGTCGTGAAGCGCCAGGTCTCCGAGGCGCGCGACGCGGCGGCGTAGGCTGCGTCGACGTCCTCCGGACCCGACAGCGGCGCCCGGGCGTACTCGGCGCCGGTCGACGGGTCGACCACCCCCGTGGTGCGGCCCTCGCGGGCCGGCACCGCCTGACCGTCGATGACGTTGTGCAGCTCGCCGGCGTCGCTCACCGGTCGCCTCCTCCGGAGTCGGGACCTACGTGCCGGTCCGAGCATCCCACCGCGCGATATCGCAGCGCGAGAGGGATGACGTCATCGAAATCAGAAGTTCACATGCCGCTCGACGACGGATTCGCTTGCACGAGGTACGGCCGGTGCGAGACGATCGGCGCCATGGCACGCCGCACCGGTCCCGTCGTCCACCCCCCGCTCGACGACGTCTCGAAAGCGATCATCGAACAGCTCCAGGAGGACGGCCGGCGCTCCTATGCCGCGATCGGCAAGGCGATCGGGCTGTCCGAGGCGGCGGTGCGCCAGCGCGTCCAGCGGCTGACCGACACCGGCGTGGTGCAGATCGTCGCCGTCACCGACCCGCTCCAGGTCGGGTTCACCCGCCAGGCGATGGTGGGCCTGCGCGCCGACGGCGACCTCGCCGGCCTGGCGGACAAGCTGTCCGCACTGCCGGAGGTCGACTACGTCGTCGTCACCGCCGGCTCGTTCGACGTGCTGGTCGAGATCGTGTGCGAGAACGACGACCACCTGCTGCGCCTGCTCAACGAGGAGATCCGCACGCTGCCCGGCGTCCGCGAGACCGAGACGTTCGTCTACCTACGGCTGCACAAGCAGCTCTACAACTGGGGAACCCGATGACCGGCACCACACCGCTCGGCACCGACCGCGGTGACGCCGCCCGAGCCCACCTCTGGGGCCACTTCACGCACATGGACGCCTGGGACGCCCACGGCGTCCCGATCGTGGTGCGTGGCGAAGGTCACCACATCTGGGACGACCAGGGCAGGAAGTACTTCGACGGGCTGTCCGGGCTGTTCGTCGTGCAGGCCGGCCACGGTCGCGCCGAGCTGGCGGAGGCGGCGCGCAGGCAGGGCGAGCAGCTCGGGTACTTCCCGCTGTGGAGCTACGCGCACCCGGGTGCGATCGACCTGGCCGAGCGGCTCGCCCAGCACACGCCCGGCGACCTGAACCACGTGTTCTTCACCAGTGGCGGCGGCGAGGCGGTCGAGACTGCCTGGAAGCTCGCGAAGCAGTACTGGAAGCTCGTCGGGAAGCCGGGCAAGTACAAGGTGATCAGCCGCGCGATCGCGTACCACGGCACTCCGCACGGGGCGCTGTCGATCACCGGGCTGCCGTTCGCCAAGCAGCCGTTCGAGCCGCTGGTGCCCGGCGCGCACAAGGTGCCGAACACCAACATCTACCGGGCGCCCGAGCCGCTGCGCGACGACCCGAAGGCCTTCGGCGAGTGGGCGGCCGACCGGATCCGCGAGGCGATCGAGTTCGAAGGGCCGGACTCGGTCGCGGCGGTGTTCCTCGAGCCGGTGCAGAACGCCGGCGGCTGCTTCCCGCCGCCTCCTGGCTACTTCGAGCGGGTCCGGCAGATCTGTGACGAGCTGGACGTGCTGCTGGTGTCCGACGAGGTGATCTGCGCCTTCGGCCGGATCGGCTCGATGTTCGCGTCGAGCGACTTCGGCTACGTGCCGGACGTCATCACCTGCGCCAAGGGACTGACCAGCGGCTACTCCCCGCTCGGCGCCTGCATCGCCTCGGAGCGGGTGTACGAGCCGTTCCGCAAGGAGATGTTCCCGCACGGGTACACGTTCGGCGGGCACCCGGTGTCCACCGCGGTGGCGATGGCCAACCTGGACATCTTCGAGCGGGAGCACCTGTTCGAGCACGTCAAGGAGAACGCGCCGGTCTTCCGGCAGACGCTGGAGAAGCTGCTCGACCTGCCGATCGTCGGCGACGTGCGCGGCGAGGGGTACTTCTACGGGATCGAGCTCGTCAAGGACAAGGCGACCCGGGAGACCTTCACCGACGAGGAGGCCGACCGCCTGCTCTACGGGTTCCTCTCCCCCGCGCTGTGGGAGGCCGGCCTGTACTGCAGGGCCGACGACCGAGGCGACCCCGTGGTCCAGCTCGCGCCACCGCTCACGGTCGGCCCCGCGGAGTTCGACGAGATCGAGTCCGTCCTGCGCACCGTGCTCACCGCGGTGTGGGACCGGCTCTCGTGAGCCGCGACCTGTCCCTGTGGTGGGACCAGCTCGCCGACGACGACCCCACGGAGCTGACGGCGCGGCCTCCCCTGGACGGTGACACCACCGCGGACGTCGTCGTCGTCGGCGCCGGGCTGACGGGCCTGTGGACGGCGTACTACCTGCACGAGGCGGATCCCGGGCTCGACGTGCTCGTCGTCGAGCAGGAGGTCGCCGGGTTCGGCGCCTCCGGTCGCAACGGCGGCTGGTGCTCGGCGCTGTTCCCGCAGTCCGGCGGCGCGCTCGCCCGCCGGCACGGCCCGCAGGCAGCGAGGGAGCTGCGCGCGGCGATGCGGGACACCGTGGTCGAGGTCGGCGGCGTGGCACGCGCCGAGGGCATCGAGTGTGACTTCGCCTACGGCGGCACGGTGACCCTCGCCCGCTCCGCCACCCAGCTGGCCCGGATCCGTGAGGAGGTCGCCGACGCGCAGCGGTGGGGCGACGAGGACGAGCTGCTCGACGCCGCCGGCGTCGCCGAGCACGTGCGCGCCACGAGCGTCGTCGGCGGCGCGTACACGCCGGACTGCGCCCGGGTCCAGCCGGCGCGGCTCACCCGTGGGCTGGCGCGCGTCGCCGAGAGCCGGGGCGTTCGCCTCGCCGAGGGCACCCGGGCGCTGCGGGTCTCGCCGCACGCGGTCTTCACGGACCACGGCACGGTACGGGCGCGGTTCGTGCTGCGCGCGACCGAGGCCTGGACCTCGCACCTGCCCGGCTCGCGGCGTGACGTCGTGCCGGTGTACTCGCTGATGATCGCGACCGAACCGCTTCCCGCCGACGTCTGGGCGGAGATCGGGCTGGACCGCGGGCAGACCTTCAGCGACGGCCGCCACCTGCTCGTCTACGGGGTGCGGACGGCCGACGACCGGATCGCCTTCGGCGGGCGTGGCGCGCCCTACCACGCCGGGTCCGCCATCTCGCCGTCCTTCGAGCGCGTCGACCGGGTGCACCAGCACCTGCACCGTGCGCTCGTCGAGCTGTTCCCGGTCCTCCGGGACGTCGACGTGACGCACCGCTGGGGCGGACCGCTCGGCGTGCCGCGCGACTGGCACGCCTCCGTCGGGCTCGACCCCGACACCGGGATCGGCTGGGCCGGCGGCTACGTCGGCGACGGCGTGGCGACGACCAACCTCGCCGGCCGCACCCTGGCCGACCTGGTGGCCGGTGCCGACACCCCGCTGGTGCACCTGCCGTGGGTGGGGCACCGGTCCCCCGCCTGGGAGCCGGAGCCGGTCCGGTGGGCCGAGATCAGCGCCGCGGCGCGGGCGACGGAGCTCGCCGACCTCGAGGAACGACTGACGGGCCGTTCCTCGCGGATCGCCGCGGTGATGGCACCGTTGCTCGGCCACTGACGAGGGCAGACCCCGGGCACACCGCGAGCCGACCACAGCCCGGCCACCCGCGATCGTCCGCAGGGCCCGGCCCAGCAAGCGGCGCCCGGACGCGGCCGCTCTCGCGACGATCCTCCTGGCAGTCGGTGGGCGGCTGCCCCACACTGGGAGGGTGATCGTCATGAGTCCGGGCGAATGGGTGGGCATCGCCACCGTCGTCGCCGCGCTCGCCGGGATGTACCGGGCACTCACGCACGAGTTCCGGACGGAGCTGCGCCGGGAGATCGGTGGCGTGCGCGACGACCTTCGCCGTGTCGATGCCCGGATCGACGACCTCGACAGCCGACTCACCGCCCGCATCGAAGCCCTGGACAGCCGACTCACCGCCCGCATCGAGACTCTGGACCATCGCGTCTTCGATCTCGCCGCGGGGCTGCGGCCTCACATCGAGGCGGCGCAGTCCGGCACCGGTCCGGTCGCCTGACCGCCGGCTAACGCCGGGCCAGCAGATCGTCCGCCCGCACGCGGGCCCAGCGCTCGGCGTCGAGCACCGCGCCGAGGTCCGGGGCCGCGACCCCGCCGTGCTCGTCGAGCACCCGCTCGACGACTTCCACGATGTCGAGGAAGCCGATCCGGCCGGCGAGGAACGCAGCGACCGCTTGCTCGTTCGCCGCGTTGTAGACCGCCGGGTGGGTCGCGGAGGCCGCCAGCGCGGCACGCGCGAGCCGCACCGCGCCGAACGCGTCCTCGTCGAGCGGCTGGAAGGTCCACGCGGTCGGCGAGGACCAGTCGCAGGCGGGCACCACCGGGTCCAGCCGGTCCGGCCACGCCAGGCCGAGCGCGATCGGCAGCCGCATGTCCGGGGGGCTGGCCTGCGCGATCGTCGAGCCGTCGACGAACTCGACCATCGAGTGCACGACGGACTGCGGGTGGACGACGACGGCGATCCGCTCCGCCGGGACGTCGAACAGCCAGTGCGCCTCGATCAGCTCCAGGCCCTTGTTC
>CAZFTZ010000191.1:0-3088 GCA_964521875.1 uncultured Cellulomonas sp.
GCCCGCACCGCGACCGCCCGGCTGGGCAAGGACGTGCTCGACGTCGAGGACGTCACGGTGGCGTTTCCCGGCCGGACGCTGTTCCGCGACCTGACGTGGCGGCTCGGCCCGGGGGACCGGTGGGGCGTCGTCGGCGTCAACGGCGCGGGCAAGACGACGCTGCTCGGCCTGCTGTCCGGGCGGGTGCGCCCGACGACCGGCCGGGTGAAGCGCGGCCAGACGGTGCGCGCCGCCGAGCTGCGCCAGGAGGTCGAGGACCTGACGGCGGTCGCGGACCTGCGCGTGGTCGAGGTGATCGAGCGGGAGCGCCGCTCGCTCGTCGTCGGCGGCAAGGAGATCACCGCCGCGCAGCTCGTCGAGCGGCTCGGCTTCCCGCGCGAGCGTCAGCAGACCCGCGTCGGCGAGCTGTCCGGCGGCGAGCGGCGGCGGCTGGCGCAGGCCCGGCTGCTGGTCGGCGAGCCCAACGTGCTGCTGCTCGACGAGCCGACGAACGACCTGGACACCGACACCCTGGCCGCCCTGGAGGACCTGCTCGACGGCTGGCCCGGCACGCTCGTCGTCGTCAGCCACGACCGCTACCTGCTGGAGCGCGTCGCCGACCGCCAGGTGGCCCTCCTCGGCGACGGCCGGCTGCGCGACCTCCCCGGCGGCGTCGACGAGTACCTCGCGCTGCGCACCGGCGCCGCGTCGTCGGGCCGGCCCGGCACGTCCGCCGCCTCGCCGCCAGCTCGGTACTTCGGTGACGGCTCGGCACAAGGATCTGCCGAAGTGGAGCGAAACCACCGAGCTGACGAGCCGGGGGCGGACTCGTCGCCGGCGACCCCGAGCGCCGCCGAGGTGCGGGCGGCGCGCAAGGAGGTCGCGCGCATCGAACGGCGGCTGACCCGGCTGGCGGAGGAGGAGTCGGCGCTGCACGACGAGCTCGCCGCGCACGCCACCGAGCACGAGCTGGTGCTGACGCTCGACGCGAGGCTGCGCGCCCTGGCTGCCGAGCGCGACGAGCTCGAGGCAGCCTGGCTCGCCGCCGCCGAGGTCGCCGGCTGACGCCCTGCCGGAGCGCCCTCCCGCCTCCTGTGAGTCGTGACGCAACGTCGTAAACATCGCGTTTCGGGCATTGCGTCGTCGGACGCGCCGTCGCAGGCTGGCGCCGTGGCAGCGGAACGTGACCCCCTGAGGGCCGTGGCGCAGTACCGGGTGGACCGACTCTCGGCGACCGACGGTGCGGCGGCCCCGCCACCGGGGGAGGGTGACCCGCGCCAGCTGACCGGGCGCATGGAGCACCGCGAGTCGTGGGTCGACGAGGTGGTCCGGCAGGCGATCGCGCGCGGCGAGTTCGACCACCTCGCCTATGCCGGCCGTCCGATCCCCGGCCTGACCCGGCACGACCCGGACTGGTGGCTGCGGGCCTACATCCAGCGCGAGCACATCACCGGCGTCGGCCCGGAGGCGTTCCTGCTGCGGCGCGACGACGCCGAGCTCGACGCCCGCCTCGACGCCGAGCGCAGCGAGGACCGGGTGCGCGAGATCGTCGAGGAGTTCAACCGCCGCGTCGTCGAGGCGCGCAGGCAGCTGTTCGGCGGCCCGCCGGTGGTGACGAAGACGCGCGACGCCGACGTCGAGGTCGCCCGCTGGCACGAGCGGCGCCTCGCCGCCTCGGCCTCTTCCACGGCGTCCGGGAGAGGTGACGTCAAGGCCTCCCGTTCCTCGGACGACACCAGGAGGAGTGCGAGCTGGTACCGCGGGCAGTGGCTCAGCCGGCGGCGAGCGTCTCCTTCAGCGGGGTCGTCGGACGCCCGATGAGGCGCGACAGGTCACCGGTGGTGTCGGCGAGCGCGCCGTCCGCGATGGCGGTGTCCATCGCGACGACGAAGCCGGCGACGCCCTCGGGGAGGCCGGCGGCGAGCAGCTGGGCGTGGCGCTCGTCGGGCGTCAGGTCACGGCGCACCACCGGGCGGCCGAGGAGGTCCGACAGCGTCGCGGCCAGCTCGTCGTAGTCCCAGGCGGTGTCCCCGGCCAGCTCGTAGACCTTGCCCCGGTGCCCGTCCTGCGTCAGCACGGCGGCCGCCGCCGCCGCGTAGTCGGCGCGCGGCGCGCTGGCGATGCGCCCGGCACCGGTGGCGGAGACGACCTCGCCGGTCTCGCGGGCCGTCGCCAGGTCGGCGAGGTAGTTCTCGGAGTACCAGTTGTCGCGCAGGATCGTGGCCGGGACGCCCGAGGCCGCGATCAGCTCCTCGGTCGCCTTGTGGTCCGGGTTGACCGGCAGCGGCGAGGTGTCCGCGTGCGGCGCCGAGGTGTACGCGAGGTGCCGGATGCCGGCGCGTGCGGCCGCGTCGATGACGGTGTGGTGCTGGCCCAGCCGCTTGCCGACCTCCGAGCCGGAGACGAACAGCAGCTTGTCGGCGCCGGCGAACGCGGCGTCCAGGCTCACCGGGTCGTCGTAGTCGGCGCGGCGGACGACGACCCCACGGGCGGCGAGGTCGTCGAGCACCTCGGTGCGCCGGCCGGTGGCGACGATCTCGCCCGGCGCGACCCCGCGCGCGAGCAGCGCCTCGACGGCGAGGCGGCCGAGGTGCCCGGTGGCTCCGGTGACGACGATGGTCATGGCAGTCCTCTCGACGACGGGTTCGACGGCACCAACCGCGGCGGTGGCCTGCTGCTTCCCGGCGGAGCGCTCGGAGGCGAGCAGGACGACGCCCACCCGCTCCGCACGCGGACGGACCGGCTACTCGACGGCGGCGCCGTCCGCAGGCACCGTCGCCGCGGCGCGGTGCCGCACCAGCGCGCCGATCGCGACGGCGTGCGCCGACACCATCGCCAGCAGTGCCGCCGCGACGACGAGCAGCGGCACCCGCCAGCCGCCGGTCGCGGTGTGCACCGCGCCGAGGATGGTCGGCGACACGCCCGCCAGCACGTAGCCGGCGGTCTGCACGGCGGCCGACATCCGGCCGGCGGCCGCCGGCGAACCGGCGACCGTCGCCACCACGGAGAAGATGACGACGTAGTTCGCGGACTGCGCCACCCCGCCCAGCGACGCCCACACCGACCACAGCCCGGGCGCCAGCAGCAGCCCGGCCGGCAGGGCCAGCCA
>CAZFTZ010000192.1:0-5060 GCA_964521875.1 uncultured Cellulomonas sp.
CCAGCCGCACGCCGCGCAGCAGGTGGTTGGCGGTGTCGGCGACGAGGACGTCGTAGCCCAGCCTGCCGCGCAGCTCGTCGGGCACCAGGCACAGGCCGTTCGGCTCGGCGAACCGGGCCTCGTCGGGCGTGCCGTCCACCCGGCCCCGCGAGCCGGACCCGATGCGCCGGACCAGCGTCTCCCCGTCCGCTGCGAGCTCGGCGAGCGAGTGGTGCCCTGCGTCCGCCACCAGCAGGTGACCGCTCGGCAGCGCCACGGCTTTCGCCGGGAACCGCAACGTCCCGGGCGTCGGCTCCGGGGGCACGTAGGGACCGTCGCCGCGCCGCAGCGTCCCGCGCGCCTCGTGCTCGTCGACCAGCTTCTCCACCAGCGCGGCGAGCGCGGGACCGTGCCCCTCTCCTGCCAGGTGCGCGACGACGTACCCCTCCGGGTCGACGACGACGAGCGTCGGCCAGGCGCGCGCCGTGTACGCCTGCCAGGTGACGAGCGTCGGGTCGTCCAGCACCGGGTGGTGCACCTCGTACCGCTCGACGGCCGCGGCGAGCGCGTCCGGGTCGGCCTCGTGGACGAACTTCGGCGAGTGGACGCCGACGATCACCAGGACGTCGGCGAACCGCGCCTCCAGCGCGCGCAGCTCGTCGAGCACGTGCAGGCAGTTGACGCAGCAGAACGTCCAGAAGTCGAGGATCACGACCTTGCCGCGCAGGTCGGCCAGGCTGACCGACCGCCCGCCGGTGTTCAGCCAGCCGCGCCCGACGAGCTCGGACGCGCGGACGCGGGGCAGGGCGGGAGTGCTCACATCCCTAGTGAACACGAGCCCGCGGCGTGCGTCGGCCGCGTCAGGTCGCGGCGGACGACTGGTCCAGGGCGTCGGTGCAGTCGACCGACCCGTCCGTGCGCCCGCCGCAGGTCCAGCCGTACTCGGCGTAGTCGGACCCCGGCTCGGCGGACCAGGACAGCTCGTCGCAGGAGGCGCCGTCGCCGCCGGCACAGGCGTCCCAGAGCGCGTCGAGGTGGTCGTCGTCGCCGTAGGTCTCGTCTCCGATCGCGGTGCACAGGTAGCCGCCGTCGGTGCGCCCGCCGCAGGTGTCGCCGAAGTCCTGCTCGGACGAGTCGTCGGCAGCGGTGTCGAAGAGCCGGTCGCAGGCGGCCATGTCGCCGGCGGCGCACTGGTCGTGCAGCGAGTCGGCACGCTGGGCGAGGAACACGGGGATGGCGACGGCTGCCTGGAGCAGGATCATCACCGGCGCGAGGCACATGCCGGTGATCGCCAGGCCGCGCCCCTTCCGGCCGCTCTTCTTGATGCGGCTGAGCGCGATGGGGCCGAAGACGAACGCCAGCAGACCGCCGAGGATGCCGAAGACGAGCGTGGCGATGGCGAAGCCGTCGGTGCCCGGGGCGGCAGGCGGGTAGGGGCCGTAGGGAGAGGCGCCGTACGGCAGGGGCGGGCCGCCGAAGGGCTGCTGGCCGGCAGCCGGGTATCCCGGGGCGGCGTAGCCGGGGTAGGTCTGGCCGGCCGGCGGGTAGCCGAAGGGGGCGGGCTGGCCCGTGGAGGCCGGGTAGCCCGCCGGGGTCGTCGGCACCCCGCCGTAGGTCGCCTGGCCGTAGCCGGTGGCGCCCGCGGGCGGCGGGTACGACGAGCTCGTCGGCGGCGCGTAGGGCGAGGACTCCGGAGGCGCGTACGGCGACGGCTCCGCGTACGGCGAGGGCGGGGTGTACGACGAGCCCGCGGCCGGTGCGCCCCCGGGTGGGGCCGGCGTCGACGGCGCGCTCCACGACGGCGTGGCACCGGACGGTTGCGGCACCTCGCCCGGCGTCCAGCTCGTCCGGTCGTCGTCCATCGCATTCCCTCCCGCCGGCCCTGCTGCCGGGGGCCATCCAACCGCAGCACGTGCGCGCACGGGGGTGAACCGCCGCGAATCACCCGCGGTCAGAGGCGGTGCAGCAGCCAGATCCGCGGGTGGTGCCCCTTCGCGAACACGCGCAGCGGCTGGCCGGCCGACGCCCACAAGGCCTCCGCCTCTGCGACCGCGCGTTCCATCACGCGTACCTCATGGGTGAGCACGACGAGCCGTCCGCCCGGGGCGGTGACGGCATGGGCCGCGCGCAGCAGGCCCCGGTGGACGGCGGGGTTCGACTCGTGCGAGCCGTGCAGCCCACCCCACGGCGGGTCGGCCAGCACCAGGTCGAACAGCTCGCCGTCCAGCGCCACGGCCAGCGCGGCCGGCGACGTCGCGTCCGCCGCCACGAGTCGGGCGGTGCGCAGGCCTGCCGCGCGCAGGTTGGTCCGGGCGGCGTCCAGCGCGGCGGGGTCGTCGTCCACGCCGACGGCAGTCGCGGCGGGGCCGGTCAGCAGGCGTTCGACGAGCAGCGTCCCGGACCCGCACATGAGGTTGAGCACGCGCTCGTCGGGCACGACGCCGGCCAGGCGGGCCATCGCCGCGGCGATCGTCGCGTTGGCCGCGCCAGGGAAGTCGACCTCGCGCCAGCGCCGCGCGGACAGCGGCCGCGGGCCGATCCGGACCAGGACGTCCCAGCCGGGATCCGCGTCGGGACGGTCGCCCGGGTGAGCCTGGCCGCGGGCGACGCGCACGACGAGCTCGCCGTGCTCGGGCTGGTACGCCAGGCCGGTGGCGCGGTGCAGCTCGTCGGCCAACCGGACGAACACCGCGGAGTCCGAGCCCGCCGCCTCGAACCGGAACGACGACGAACCGGCGACCCGCAGCGAGGAGTACATCGCCTCGACGATGCGGGCCAGGTGGTCGCCGCTGGTGAGCGAGCGCGGGCGGGGGACATCGAAGTGGAGCACGACGAACGCGGCGACGGCGGTGCGCAGGTCCAGCACGTCGCGCAGCGGGCCGGTGAGGGCGAACCGCAGCGCGTCGTCACGGCCGGGAACCGGCCGGGGGTGCCGCTGCGGGGACAGCCGCTCGACGACCTCGTCGGCCACCACCTGACCCAGGCCCGGCAGGAAGGTGACCTCGAGCGTGGTATCCCGCGGCCCACGTCCCGCCGCGTCCCGCCGTGGCCGTCGCGGCGGTGGACCGCTCGTGCGACGTGGAGCCGGCACGCGTCAGGCCGACTCTGCGGCGGCCGCGCCGGCGCCGACCGCGCGCAGCACGAACTGCTCCGTCTGCCGCACGATGCGCTCGCGGGCCGCACCGTCGCCGGCCGGTGCGTGCGCCGACAGGCAGGCGTTCACCAGCGGCACGATCGTGTCGAGGTCCTGCGCCGGGAACGCCCCGGCCGCGATGCCGCGCTGCAGCACGCCGCGCAGCACCGACTCGAACGCCACCACGTGGTCGCGCAGCCGCGCCGCGGTCTGCCGGGACACCATGGTCCGCAGGTCCGGGCCGGGGAACTGGGCGTCGTGGTCCAGCCGCACCTGCGCCCGCACGTACTGGCGGAGCTGCTCCACCGGGTCGTCGATCTCGTCGAGCCGGTGCTGCAGCATCGCGGCGTAGCGGTCGGTCTCGTCGGCGATGAACGCGACCAGCAGCGCCTCCTTGTCGGCGAAGTGGTTGTAGACGGCGGTCCGTCCGACCCCGGCGGTGGCGGCGATGTCGGCCAGCGTGATGGTGTCGAAACCGTGGTCGGCCATCAGCGAGGAGAGGGCGTCGAAGAGCCGGCGGCGCGTCTGCTCGCGGTGCTCGCGCAGGGAACCGCCGATGATCTTGGGCATGCTGACATGCTTCCATACGGTGTCAGGTAACCAGGCCCAGTCCGGCGAACCGGACGGTGCCCACGTGTGTAGCGTGGGAACGTGCCCGGCCCGCTCCTCCCCGGCGACCTGGACGGCTGCCACGCGCTGGCGCTCCCGGCCGGAGCGGACGTGCGGGCGCTCGCGGTGGCGTGGTTCGCCGGAGGCATCTGGGAGGTGGTCCCGCTCGCGCCGGACCCCGTCGCACTGGCGACGGCAGCGGGCCGGCACGCCCACGTCGGCTTCCCGCCGACTCCGGCGCGCCCCGGCCGGCTGCGGCTGACCGCGCGGGCACGCCTCTCCGGCCCCTGGCCGCTGCCCGCCGCGCAGGCCCACGCCGCCGGCCTGCCGGAGCACGACTTCGACCTGTACTCTCTCGACCCCCAGGTCTCCGACCCGCTGGTGCTCGGCTGGATGACGGCCGCCGCGCGCCACACCGGTGGCGCCGTGATCTCCGCCGACCGGACGCAGGTGCTGGTGCCCGACGCCGGCGCCGCGGTGGACCTCACGCTGTGGACCGGGACCGTGGTGCCGTCGGGCGACCTCGTCGCGGCCGTGCGGCCTCTCCTCGCCGGCTCCCGGCTGGGCCCGGTGGAGCAGCGGCCCGGTGGCGCCTACTCGGTCACCTCGCGGTTCGAGTTCGACGGCGCGCTCACGCTCACCGCGCAGCCGCGCGACGCGGTGCCGGTGGCGGTGGCGTCGCAGGAGTGGGGCGAGCACGGGCCGTGGACGTACGCGGTGGCGTGGGTGCCACCGGACCCGTCCGAGCTGACCGCCGAGCAGCCGTCGCGACTGCACCTCATCGCGCGCAGCCGGGTGGCGCCGGTGGTGGCTCGCGCGGCGCGGGCGATGCTCCAGGTGGCCGGCGGCGTGGTGGTCGACGACGGTGGGTTCCCGGTGCTGGACGAGGAGCTCGCGCGGCGTGGCAGCACGCTCTGAGGGAGTGGTCGGTCTTGGCCGGCGGCGCGGTGTGCGCGCCTGGGCCGCGAGGCCCCTCAGACGAACGGGTCCGTCCCGGCCGGCACCAGGTCCACGGCCACCTGCGGGCGTGCCGGTGACCCCTCGGTCTCGATCACCCCGCGCAGCGGCGGGACGTCGTCGTAGTCCCGGCCCCAGCCGAGCACCACGTAGCGGTCGTCGACCAGCTTGTCGTTCGTCGGGTCGATCTCCAGCCAGCCGTAGCCGGGCACCCACGCCGACAGCCAGGCGTGCGACGCGTCCGCGCCGCGCAGCTGGGGGCGGCCCGGCTGCGGACGGGTCTCCAGGTAGCCGGAGGTGGAGCGGGCGGGCAGACCGTGCGCCCGCAGCGCCGCGATCGCCAGGTGCGCGAAGTCCTGGCAGACGCCGGCGCGCTGGTCGA
>CAZFTZ010000193.1:0-5979 GCA_964521875.1 uncultured Cellulomonas sp.
CGCGACCACCGGCTTGCCGCTCACCGCGGACTCGAGGATCTTCTCCTTGCGCACGTAGTGCGCGAACCGCTCGTGGTCACCGGGCTCGAGCTCCTCGCGGACCTCCTCGCGCTCCAGCACCGAGGTCGCACGGCCCGTCTCCGGGGCGTCGTCGGGTCCGGGCACGGGGGGCAAGGGCTCGCTCATCTCGGGGCCCCCACGAAGGCGGGAGCGCAGCGGACGGCTTCGCGGGGTGAGATCACGTCCCCGATCCTAAGCATGCCCGGTGACCAGGCAGTGGCGGGCGAGGTCAGCGCACGGGGACCGCGTCGAGGATCGCGTCGGCGACGGCGGTCAGGTGCGCCATCGCGGCGCGGCGCGGGCCGAGGCGGTCCGTCAGGTAGGCGACGACGAGCCCGCGGTCCGGGTCGGCCCACCCGATGCAGCAGTCCGAGCCGTTGTGCCCGAACGAGCGCGGACTGCTGCGCGACCCCATCGGGCTGGGCGGCCCGGGAGCGGTCCGCGGCCCGCCGAGCTGGAAGCCCTCGCTCCACCGGACGGGCATCCGGGTGAACCGGTCCACCTCGCCGTCGCTCGTCGGGCGCAACGCCGCGGCGAGCGTGGCGGGGGCGAGCAGCGGGGGTCCGGCCGGCGTGCGTCCCGTCAGCAGGGCGGCGTAGAACGCGGCGAGGTCGCGGGCGGTGGTGGACACGCCCGCCGAGGGGACGACGGCGGCGCGCGTCGCCCGCCGGTTGACGGCGCGCGTCACTCCCACCACGCCGGCCGCGCCCGGTCGCACCGGCACGTGCCGCGGCCAGGCGGCGTCGGGCAGCCCGAGGAAGGTGTCCCGCACACCGAGCGGCGCGAGCACCTCGTCGCGCAGCAGGTCCGGCAGCTCCCGGCCGGTGACGCGCCGCATCACCTCGCCGAGGACGAAGCCGTACGCCAGGTACTGGTAGGCCGGGACCTCGCCGGGCGCCCAGCGCAGCGCGGTGCGCTCCAGCCGTCGGATCATGACCTCCCAGCGCGTGATGCTGAGCGCCTCGCCGAGCGGGTCGCCGGCGGTGGCGAACCCCGACCGGTGCCGCAGCACGTGCCGCACGGTGACGGCAGCCTTGCCACGCCGGGCGAACTCCGGCCATGACGCGGCGACCGGCTGGTCCAGGTCCAGGTCGCCGCGCTCGGCGAGCCGGTGCACCAGCACCGACGTGTACGCCTTGCTGACGGAGAACGGGTAGAACAGTGCGTCCGGTGCGCAGCCGAAGCACCGGTCCAGCAGCGTGACGCCGTCGCGCAGCACGACGAGCTGGGCACGGGCCCCTCGGCCGCGCACCAGGCCGACCGCCGCCGCCAGACCTTCCGGCCGGACGTCGCAGGCGACGACCTCGCTGCCGACCACCTCGGACGTCATGCCCCCATGGTGACGCGTCCGCCCGTGGCTACAGCCCCTGCCAGGACGGCTTGTTCGCGTACGTCTCGCGGAAGTAGCCGGCGAGCTGGAGACGGGAGGCCGCGGCCTCGTCGACCAGCACGGTGGCGTGCGGGTGGTGCTGCATGATCGTGCACGGCCACATCGCGGACACCGGGCCCTCGACCAGCTGGTGCACCGCCTCGGCCTTGTGCCGGCCGGTCGCCAGGAGCACCAGGTGGCGGGCGGCCATGATCGTGCCGAGCCCCTGGGTGAGGCAGTGGTGCGGCACCTGCTCGACGTCGCCGCCGAAGAACCGCGCGTTGTCCTCGCGGGTCTGGTGGGTGAGCGTCTTGATCCGGGTGCGGCTGGCCAGGGACGAGCCCGGCTCGTTGAACGCGATGTGGCCGTCCGTGCCGATGCCGAGGATCTGCAGGTCCACACCGCCGGCGTCGACGATCGCCCGCTCGTACCGGTGACAGGCCGCCGCGAGGTCGTCGGCCAGCCCGTCCGGGCCCCGCACGGCGTCCGGGGCGAAGTCCACCCGGGAGACGAGGTCCCGCTCGATGACGGTGCGGTAGCGCTCCGGGTGGTCCGCCGGCAGGCCGACGTACTCGTCGAGCATGAACCCGCGCGCCTGCGCGAACGACAGGCCCGACTCCGAGTGCCGGCGGGCGAGCTCGTCGTACACCCGCAGCGGGCTGGAGCCGGTGGCCAGGCCCAGCACCGCCGCCGGCTTGGCTCGCAGCAGCCGCTCCACGGCGTCCGCTGCGAGCGCCGCGAGCTGCGCCTCCGGCGCGATGACGACCTCCATCAGTCCACCCTCCGGCCCAGCAGCGCGGCGCCGACGGCGCCGACCGGCACCCCGGCCGGCGCCAGGGTCACGCGCTGCGCCAGGCCCATCGACGCCAGGAAGCCGGACTCCGCCGCCTCCTTCTCCAGCCGGGCGCGCACCGGGCCCGCCAGCCGCTCGCCCAGCTCGCTCACGCCGCCGCCGAGCACCACGCGCCGCACGTCGCACGTCAGCACCAGCACCCGCACCGCCGCCGCGACCGCGCGCACGAACTCGGCGCGCACGGCGTCGGCTTCACGGTCGCCGGCGTCCGCCGCGTCGAACAGCGCGAGCGGCGGTGGGACGTCGCCGCTCGTCGGCCACTGGGCCGCCAGCGCCGAGCCGGATGCGTACCGCTCGAGGCAGCCGTGCTGGCCGCACGGGCACGGCCGCCCGTCCGGGATGTACACCAGGTGGCCGATCTCCCCGGCCGCCCGGTGCGCGCCCCGCCGCAGCGTGCCGTCCAGCAGCAGCCCGGCGGCGAGGCCCGTGCCGAGCGCCAGGAACGCCAGGTCGGCATCGGGCTGGCCGCTCAGGTGCGCCGCCCCCAGCGCGGCGCAGTTGAGGTCGTTCTCCAGGCGCACCGGCACGTCCCCGACGTCGGCGGCCACCAGGTCCGCCAACGGCACCGGTTCCCCGATGCCGAGGTTGACGGCGTGCGCGACCACGCCGCCCGCCTGGTCGATGAGGCCCGGCAGACCGATGCCGACGCAGGCCAGCGCCGCGACGTCCAGCCCGGCTTCGTCGGCCAGCCTGCGGGTCGCCTCCACCACCGCCGCGGCGATCGCCTCGCCGCCGCGCCGGCTCGCCAGCCGCACGGTCGTCGTCAGCAAGCCGTCCGGGCCGACGAGCACGCCGAGCACCTTGGTGCCGCCGACGTCGAGGCCGACGGACCACCCGGCGCGTGGCGCGGCTGCGACCGGTGCCGGGCGCGGGTGCGTGTCCGAGATGCTCACGTCACCCCTTGACCGCACCGGAGACGAGACCACCCGTCATCCGGCCTTGCACGAACAGGAAGAAGATCACGACCGGGATCGCCACGAGCGTGGAGCCTGCCATCAGCCCGCCCCAGTCGGTGGCGCGCGTCGCCTGCTGGAACGTGCGCAGCCACACCGGCAGCGTCATGTTCTCCGGCCGGGACATGATCACCAGCGCGAACACGAACTCGTTCCAGGCCTGGATGAACGCGAACACGCCGGTGGAGACCAGGCCGGGCGCCAGCAGCGGGAAGGTGATGCGCCAGAACGCACCGGAGCGCGAGCAGCCGTCGATCGTGGCGGCCTCCTCGAGCTCCTTCGGCACGGCCGCGACGAACCCGCGCAGGGTCCAGATGGTGAAGGGCAGCACCGAGGTGATGTAGACCAGGCCCAGGCCGACCACGGTGTTGAGCAGGTGCCAGCCGTCGATCAGCCGGTAGTAGGTCAGCATCATCGCTTCGCCCGGGATCATCTGGACCACGAGGATCGAGATGATGAACGCCTTGCGGCCCCGGAACCGGTAGCGGCCCAGGGCGACCGACGCGAGGAACGCGAACAGCAGCGTGACCACCAGGGTGAGGAACGTCACCTTGAGCGAGTTGTCCAGCGCGGGCAGGAACTTCGCCCGCGTGGTGTCGAACATCGCGGTCTGGTAGTTGCGCAGCGTGAAGTCGGCGCCGGGGAAGAACGTCGGCGTGGTCGCCCGCACCTTGCCGGTGGGCAGGAACGACGAGCTGACCATCCAGTAGACCGGGAACGCCGAGGCGACGAAGACGACGACGGCGATCGCGTTGTAGCCGGCGCGCGTCCATCGGTTGCGGGTGGTCGGCCGGCGCGTGGTCGTGGTGGTGCCACGCACCGTGCGCACGGGGGCGACGGCGACACTCATGACGAGGTCCCCGCGACGGCGCGAGCGCAGCGAGCGGCTTCCTGGGGTGTCCTCACTGGTCGCCCTCCTCGATCGACTGGCGCACCCATTGCACGGAGATCGCCAGCATGATGAACACCATGATCACGGCCGCCGCCGCGGAGACCCCGTAGTCGCCTCCGGCGGTGCCCTTCATGTAGATCCAGACGCCGAGCGTGCTCGTCTTCTCGGCGATGCCGCCGATCCCCTGCAGCGCGTAGACCTGGGCGAACACCCGCAGGTCCCAGATCACGGAGAGCACGACGAGCACGACGACCACCTGGCGCACGTACGGGACGTGGATCAGCCAGAACCGCTGCCAGGCGCTCGCGCCGTCGATCTGCGCGGCCTCGGTGACGTCGTGGTCGATCTGGGTGAGGGCGGCGTACATGGTGAACGCGACGAACGGCACGCCCTGCCAGACGATGATGATGCCGAGCACGACGAAGAACGACAGCGGGCTGATCAGCCACTGGTGGCCCGTCCAGTCGTTGCCCGTGACCTTCGACATCAGGTAGTTGATGACGCCGTACTGGGTGTCGAACATCCAGCCCCACACGATGACCGACGTCAGGGCCGGCATGGCCCAGGCGAGCAGCAGGCCGACGGACACCAGCATCCGCATGCCGCGGTGCAGCTTCTGCATCAGCAGCGAGACGAGCGTGCCGAGGGCCATCGTCAGGAGCACGGCGGCGACCATGAAGCCGAAGCTGCGCGCCAGCATGACCCAGAAGTCGTGGTCGGTGAGGACCTTGGTGTAGTTGGCGAGGCCGGTCCAGGTCGGCGGCTTGCCAAACGCCTGCTCGCGCCCGAACTTCTGGAACGACGTGATGACGAGCTTGACCACCGGCCACCCGACGAGCGCGAGCAGCATCAGCAGTGAGGGCAGCAGCAGGGCGTAGGGGAACGGGTTGACCTTGCGCCGGCGGGGGCCGGCCGGGGCCTCGTCGGCCTCCCGGTGCGAGCCGGGCGCGAGGACCGGGATGGTGCTCATCGTGCCTCCAGGGCGTGTCGCGCTCACCTGATGGTGCCCGCCTGCCCGTCATGGGGACAGGCGGGCACCGTCAGGCTCGGTGAGCGGTGATCAGCCGTTGAGGGTGGCGTTGATCTTGGCGTCGAGGTCGGCCGCGACCGTCTTGACGTCCTGGCCCTGGGCCAGCTTGCTGAACGCGTCCTCGAGCGCCTGCGACGCCTCGACGTCGGCCCACTTCGGCGAGGCCGGGGTGAGCTTGGCGTTGGCGGCGGCGTTGGCAGCGGCCTGCGAGAACACGTCGGTCGGCAGGAACTTGGCCTGCGAGACCTTCGCCGGCACCAGGCCGTTGGCCGCGAGGATCTTCTGGTAGTCGTCGGACAGCACGATCTGCAGGGCCTTGTACGCGAGGTCCTGGTGCGCCGACTTCGCCGGGATGGCGATGTTGGAGCCACCGGCGAGCACCGGCGCGAACGTGCCGGCCGAGGTGCCGGGGACGGCGAACGCGGAGAGCTGGTCCTCGGCGCCGAGGGTCGAGACGCAGCCCGGGGCCTTGGCGTCCTCAGCCGCGGCGATCGACCAGCGGATCCAGCTCGGCGCCATCAGGTAGCCGATCTGGCCGGCGCAGAACGGCACCTGCTGGTCCGTCTCGACGGCGTCGGTCGGTGCGTGGTTGGCGTTCTTCGCCAGGTCCTGGAACTGCGTCAGGCCCTTGATCGCGGCGTCGGACTCGAACCCGGCCTGCCACGTGCCGTCGGAGCCCTGCGTGGCGATCTCGCCGCCGTTGACCCAGACGAAGGTGACGAAGTCGTGCCAGTCCTTGCCGGGCATCCACAGGCCGGAGACGGTGTCGGTCGTCAGCGCCTTGGCGTCGGCGACGAACTCGTCCCAGGTCTTCGGCTCGGC
>CAZFTZ010000194.1:0-4676 GCA_964521875.1 uncultured Cellulomonas sp.
GGGCCACGCGAACTTCGCGTCGAACGTCAGCCCGACGAGCCCCGACCCCGGCGTCAGCAGCGGCAGTGACGCCGTGGCCAGCGACTTCAGCGAGTACGCCGAGACGTGCAGCGCGGTGGCGACGTCCGGCCACTCGCCGGCCAGGAAGTTGCCGCCCATCACCGACTGCGGCGCGAACCCGATCGAGTGCACCACGCCGTCGAGGTGGTCGGCGTGCTCGCGCACCCGGTCGGCCAGCGCGGCAAGGTCGTCCTCGTCGGTGACGTCGAGCTGGACCACCGGCGCGGGCGCGGGCAGCCGCCGGGCGATCACCTCGGTGAGCCGGAACTGCTTGCCGAAGCTGGTCAGGACGACGGTCGCACCCTCCTGCTGCGCCAGCCGCGCCGCGTGGAACGCGATCGACGCATCGGTGAGCACGCCGGTGACGAGCAGAGTCTTGTCCTCGAGCAGAGCCATGGTGGTTCCTTCCGTTCTCAGTGGCCCATGCCCAGGCCGCCGTCCACGGGGATCACGGCCCCGGAGATGTAGCCGGCACCGGGCGAGGCGAGGAACTCGACGACCGCGGCGACCTCGTCGGGCGCAGCGAAGCGACCGGCGGGGATCGCGCCGAGATAGGTGGCCTTCAGGTCGTCGGGCAGCGCGCGCGTCATGTCGGTGTCGACGTAGCCGGGTGCGACGACGTTCGCGGTGACGCCCCGGCCGCCGAGCTCGCGCGTGATCGAGCGTGCCATCCCGACGAGCCCGGCCTTCGACGACGCGTAGTTCACCTGACCGGGCGACCCGTACAGCGCGACGACCGACGAGACGAGCACGATCCGCCCGCGGCGCAGCCGGATCATCCCCTTCGACGCCCGCCGCACCACCCGGAACGAGCCGACGAGGTTGACGTCGAGCACCTCCTCGAAGTCCTCGTCGGACATCCGCATCAGCAGGCCGTCGCGCGTGACGCCGGCGTTGGCGACGAGGACCTCGACCGGTCCGTGCGCCTCCTCGACGGCGGCGAACCCGGCGTCGACGGCGGCCGAGTCGCGCACGTCGGCGACGACGCCGAGCACGCCGTCCGGCAGGTCGCCGGAGCGGTAGAACGTGGCCACGCGGTCGCCCGCGGCGACGAACCGCTCGGCGATGGCACGGCCGATGCCGCGGTTGGCGCCGGTGACCAGGACGCTGCGGGCCTCGTGGGCAGGGGTGGTCGCGGGAGCGGGCACGGCTCGACGCTAGCCCACGGCCTCGCTGCGCCCGGCGTGGGGCCTCCCACACGATGCCCGCGGCGGGTTGTGGAAGGTCCACAAGACCTACCATCGAGGCATGGGCATCCGGCGGCGCACCAGGCCCGGGGAGCCGCGGGTGCACGCCATCACCTCGGCACCCGTCTCGCTGGCCGACGACCAGGCCCGCCGCCAGCGGCGATACCTCGTCCAGATGGGTCTGCGGGTGCTGTGCTTCGTCGCCGCGATCCTGGTCTGGCCGCACGTGCCGCGGCTCGTCGGGATCGCGCTGATCGCCGCGGCTGCGGTGCTTCCCTACATCGCCGTGCTCGGCGCCAACGCCGGGCGCGAGCGCCAGGAGTACGACCCTGACCCCCTGACGCGCGAGCTGCCGCCCGCGCCGCCGCACGACGCGCTCGGCCCCTCCGGAGGACCCCGATGACCGACGACCCCACGCCCGGCACCGTCGCCGGCGCACCCACGCCGGACACCGTCGGAGAGCTGGTCTGCAGCGCGCGCCGCTGCCGTGCCGAGGCCGTCTGGGGCGTGCTGTGGAACAACCCGAAGCTGCACACCCCGGAGCGGCGCAAGGTGTGGCTGGCGTGCGCGGCGCACCGCGAGCAGCTCGAGGACTACCTGCGGGTGCGCGGGTTCCTGCGTGACGTGGTGCCGGTGTCGCAACTCGAGCAGGCGGAGCAGGCGGGCGCGTGAGGGTCTCGCCGGCAGCCGTGCGCCGGGCGGCGGTGCTCGTCGCCGTCGGCCTGGCGGTCGCCGTGACGTGCACGCTGCTCGGCCGCTGGCAGTGGCACCGGCACGTGGTGCGCGACGCGCTGATCGCCACCGTCGAGGCGAACTGGGCCGCTCCCGCCGTTCCGCTGGCCTCGTTGGTCCCGGCGGTGGACGACGAGCCCCGGGCGGCCGACGAGTGGCGTTCGGTCGCCGTCACCGGGCACTACCTCGCCGGCTCCGCCGTGCTGCTGCGCAACCGCCCGGTCAACGGCACCCCCGCTTACCACGTGCTGGTGCCGTTCCAGGTGGACGGCACCGACGGTGGCGCGGTGCTGGTCGTCGACCGCGGATGGGTGCCGGTGGGCAACGACGCGCAGGGGGCCGACGACGTCCCGGCGCCACCGTCCGGGAACGTGGACCTCGTCGTGCGGCTGCGGATGCCGGAGGCGCCCTCGGACCGCAGCGCGCCCGCCGGGCAGGTGCAGGCGATCGCCCCGGCGCAGGTGCTCGCCGCCGGCGCCGTGCCGCCCGGGACCGCCGGCTACCGCTGGTACGCCGGGCTGGTCAGCGAGTCGCCCGCGCCCGCCGTCGGGCTCGGCACGCTCGCCTCGCCGAGCACCGACCCTGGGCCGCACCTCTCCTACGCCGTGCAGTGGTGGGTGTTCGCCCTCGCCGGGCTGGCGGCGTTCTGCTGGATGGCACGCCGCGAGATCGTCGACGACCTCGCGGGCCGTGCCCCGGCAGGTGCCACGCCCGGTGTCTCCGCGCGCCCGGCCCCGGTCGTCCTCCCCGGCGACGTGCCGCTGCCCGACGAGCCCTTAGCGCCGCCGGCGCGCGGCGCGATGCGCCCGCCGATCCCCCGGCCTCCGCGCCGCCCGCGCGGCCGGGACGAGCTCGCCGAGGACGCCGAGATCGACACCCAGATCACAGCATCCGGTAGCTGACTCCGAGCAGCCGGTAGGTCCGTTCGGCGCGACGGTCCTTCGTGAGCAGCGTCAGGCCGTGTTCCCGAGCCGCAGCGGCGACGAGACCGTCGTACACCGCGCCGCCCGCGATCCCGAGAGCTGCCAGCTCCCCACGCAGGCCGGAGGCAGCCGCGGAGCCGAGGTGGCGAGTTGCCGGGAAGACCTCGGCCAGGAGCTTCGACGCGACCGCCGCGGTCACGCGCAGCGGCGGGGGCATCCTCGTCAGCACGGAGTACACCTCGAACTCCGCGTGACCCGAGAGCCCGAGCTCGGAATCCGTCAGGTCCGACCGGAGACGTTCGAACTCCTCGTCGCCGGGATCGAGGAACGGCAGCGCGACGCTCGTGTCGAGAAGGACGGGTTCAGCGCTGGAGCGAGAGCCGGAACTCACGAAGCTCCTCCGTGGTCATGCGCCGCCCCTCCCGTCGGGGCAGCGCCAACCGCCCGTCGACCTCGACGAGGTCCTCGACGTCGACGTCAGCCACCGGGCTGATCCTGATCCCGGTGCCGTCGACCTCGATCTCCACCTCGCCGGCAACCATCCCGACGTCCATCCGCATCTGCTTGGGCACGACGACGCGGCCTGCCGCGTCGATGGTCGTCCTCATGCCACGACGCTACCATTGCCATGGCACGCACCGATCGAGAGACGGTGCCGCTGCCGCGCCCGGTCAGACGGGCCGCCCTCGGCTGGGCCTGACCGCCGTCAGGCCAGCGCGACGAGGTCGAGGTAGTCGGCGCCGAAGTAGTCCTCGGCACCGTCGGGCAGCAGCAGCACGCGCTCCGGGTCGAGGGCGGCCACCGCGCCCTCGTCGTGCGAGACCAGGACGACAGCCCCGGAGAACGAGCGCAGCGCGCCAAGGATCTGCTCGCGCGAAGCGGGGTCGAGGTTGTTCGTCGGCTCGTCGAGCAGCAGCACGTTCGCGGCCGAGACGACGAGCACCGCGAGCGCGAGCCGCGTCTTCTCGCCGCCGGACAGCACCGACGCCGGCTTGTCGGCGTCCTCGCCGGAGAACAGGAACGAGCCGAGCACCGACCGCACCTGGGTGTCGGTGAGCTCGGGTGCCGCGGTGCGCAGGTTCTCCACGACGGTGCGCGACATGTCGAGCGTCTCGTGCTCCTGGGCGTAGTAGCCGAGCTTGAGGCCGTGACCCGGGTTGACGGTGCCGGTGTCCGGCTGCTCGAGCCCGGCGAGGATCCGCAGCAGGGTCGTCTTGCCCGCGCCGTTGAGGCCGAGCACGACGACCTTCGAGCCGCGGTCGATCGCGAGCGAGACGTCGGTGAACACCTCGAGCGAGCCGTAGGACTTCGACAGGTCGGTGGCGGTCAGCGGGGTACGGCCGCACGGTGCCGGATCGGGGAACCGCAGGTGGGCGACCTTGTCGGCGGCGCGCACCTCCTCCAGACCGGTCAGCAGTGCCTCGGCGCGGCGGGCCATGTTCTGGGCAGCGACGGCCTTGGTCGCCTTGGCGCGCATCTTGTTCGCCTGCGCCATCAGCACGGCGGCCTTCTTCTCGGCGTTGGCGCGCTCGCGCCGGCGGCGCTTCTCGTCGGTCTCCCGCTGCAGCAGGTAGGCGTCCCAGCCGAGGTTGTACTGGTCGATGACGGCGCGGTTGGCGTCCAGGTGGAACACCTTGTTCACCACCGCCTGCAGCAGGCCGACGTCGTGGCTGATGACGATCAACCCGCCCGAGTACACCTTGAGGTAGTCGCGCAGCCAGGCGATCGAGTCCGCGTCCAGGTGGTTGGTCGGCTCGTCGAGCAGCAGCGTCTG
>CAZFTZ010000195.1:0-4102 GCA_964521875.1 uncultured Cellulomonas sp.
GCAAGCCGAGGCGTGGGCCCGCATCACCGACGTGGTCCACGCCCGGGGCGCGCTCGCCGGGGTGCAGCTGCAGCACGCCGGCCGGAAGGCCTCGACGTACCGGCCGTTCCACGAGGGCGACGGCTCGGTGCCCGTGAGTGCGGGCGGCTGGACCACGGTGGCACCGTCCGCGGTCGCGTTCCCCGGGCTGGAGGCGCCGGCGGCGCTGTCCGACGACGAGGTCGCCGCGATCCCCACGGCCTTCGCCGCCGCTGCCCGACGAGCGCTGGCCGCCGGGTTCGACACCGTCGAGCTGCACGCCGCCCACGGCTACCTGCTGCACCAGTTCCTCTCCCCGCTGTCCAACCTGCGCACCGACCGCTGGGGCGGCTCACCGGAGAACCGCACCCGGCTGCTGGTGGCGACCGCGGACGCGGTGCGCGACGTCTGGCCCGACGACAAGCCGTTGCTGGTGCGACTGTCCGCCACCGACTGGACCGAGGGTGGGCTGACGGTGGACGACGTCGCGGAGGTCGCGGCGGTGCTGCGCGAGCACGGGGTGGACCTGATCGACGTGTCGACCGGGGGCAACCTGCCGGTGCCGGTGCCGGCCGGCCCGGGCTACCAGGTGGCGCACGCGCGGCGCATCCGCGAGGTGTCGGGGTTGCCGGTGGCGGCGGTCGGCATCATCACCACGGGTGCGCAGGCCGAGCGGATCCTCGCCGAGGGGTCGGCGGACGCGGTGCTCGTCGGGCGCCCCGCCCTGTTCGACCCGTCGTGGCCGCTGCGCGCGGCGCACGAGCTGGACGTGAAGACGCCGACGCTCCCCTTCGCCGGTGCCGACGCGCGGGTGCCGCCGGGCGAGCCGACCGGGTGGCCGGTGCAGTACGAGCGCGGCGCCTGGGGCTGACCCCGGTCAGCTGCGGGCAGGCTCGTCGCCGAGCCCGGCGCGGTCGACGACGAGCGCGAGCTGGGTCCGGTTCGCCAGCCCGAGCTTGGTCATCGCCCGGCCGAGGTGCGTCTTCACCGTCGCCTCGCTGACGTAGGCGCGGGCCGCGATCTCCGCGTTGGTCAGCCCGGCAGCGACCGCCTCCGCGATCTCCCGCTCCTTGGCGGTGAGCGGCGCCAGCCTCTCGCGCGCCTCGCGCTGCACCTGTGCCGAGCGGTCGGCGTGGATCTGCTCGAGCACGATCCGCTGTGCGCGCGGCGAGAGCGCGGCATCCCCGTCGGCGACGCTGCGGACCGCCGCGACGATCTCCTCGCGTGACGCATCCTTCGCCAGGAAGCCGTCGACCCCGGCATCCACCGCCTCGAGGATGAGCGCCGGGGTGTCGAACGCGGTGAGCGCGACGACCCCGGGCAGGTGCGGCAGCGCGCGCAACGCCCGCGTCGCCGCGACACCGCCGACGCGGCTCATCTTCAGGTCCATCACCACGACGTCCGGGTGGTGGGCCTGCACTGCCGGCACCACCTCGTCACCGTCGGCCGCCTCGCCGACCACCTCGATGCCGGCCGCTCCCAGGATCGCCCCCAGGAGGGTGCGGACCATCGGGTCGTCGTCCACGACCAGCACCCTGAGCACGACCCGAGCCTAGGGCCGGCCGCCGACACCACCCGTCGGGGCGCCCGGCGCCGGCGCGGTTCGCACCCATGGCAGGTGGGCGCGCACCACGAACCACCCGTCCGCGCCACCCGCCTCGAACGTGCCGCCGAGGGCGCACGCCCGCTCCGCCATGCCGCGCAGCCCCGCGCCGCCGCCCGGCACCGCCGGCGCACCCGACGCCGCCGCGAACCGGTTCCGCACGACGACGTCGATCCCGGCGCCGCGACCGGCACGCAGGTCGATCTCGACGTGCGCACCGGGGGCGTGCTTGAGCGCGTTCGTCAGCGACTCCTGCACGATCCGGTAGACGGCACGGGTCAGTGCCGCCGGAGCCTCGTCCTGGTCGGCGACGAACATCGTCGCCGAGATGTCCGCGCCGGCCGCGCGCGCCTGCTCGACCAGACGGGGCAGCTCGGCCAGCGCCGGCGCCGGGCCCGGCTCGGACGCCGTCGACGCGTCCCGCAGCGAGGCGACGAGCGTGCGCATCTCCTCCAGGGCGCGGTGCGCGTTGTCACGCATCGCCCGGGCGGCGGCCGGCACGTCCGCGGCCGTGGTGCCCGCGGTCGCCTCGAGTGCCGCCGCCTGCAGCGACACCAGCGACAGGTGGTGAGCGACCGTGTCGTGCATCTCGCGCGCGATGAGGTCGCGCTCCTCCCGACGGGAGAGCTGCGTGCGCAGCTCCGCCGCGGTGCGCGCGTGCTGCTGCGCCGTGCCTGCCTCGGAGCGCGCACGCTCCGCGTAGCGGCGTGCCAGGCCGGCCGCGACGGCCACCGCGACGAGCAGCACGCCGAGAACGACGTACCCACCGGGAGCCAGGTACGACCGCTGCCCGGTGTCGTCGGCACTGGAGAAGATCACGTCGTCCCCGTCGCGCGCCGCGTCCCGCGAGAGCGAGATCCCGGTCGCCAGGGTGGCGGCGACACCGCACCCGATCGCCTCGGAACGCAGCTTGCGCGCGATCACCCAGGTCAGCGCCAACAGCGGCGCGAAGGCGTCGAGCGGGAACACGAGCGCCAGCACCGCGGTGCCGAGGCACACCTCGATCGGGAACCGGGTGCGCCACACCAGAGCGACGGCGCCGACGAGGCCGGCGAGCGTCCCGAGTGCCGGCATCAGGACACTGCGACCGGCCGCCGTGGCGGCGTTGCCGGCGAACGACACCGCGACCATCGAGGAGAACGCAGCGATCAGACAGGCACCGATCGTGCCCAGCACGGAGCGCAGCCGCGCGTCGCGCGGGTCGGTGAGGACCTCGCGCAATCGCGGCGACCGGCGCGGCGGCTGGGGCGGTGGACGCCAGCCCGGTGCCGGTGGGACGGCGGGGTGCTGTCCGCCGGGTCGCGGGGCGCCCCAGCCGGGCGGCACCGCAGGCGCCGACGGGACGGGGGGGTGCTCACCCATGCCCGGAACCGTAGCGGCGGCTGCCCACAGCGGCGTCCGCCGATCGGTCCGGCACCACCCTCTCCGGCTGCGACTTTCGGTCAGCACGGTCGAGCGAGTCGGGCGACGCGCGACCACGGCGCGCCTCACGACGATGCCGATCGCGACCCGCCCGGGCCGCCCTCCCACCGTCCAAGGAGTCGTCATGAGCCAGCACACCCCCGGCCCGACCGGTCCCGGCATCGATCCGGTCAGCGGTCAGGCCTACCCTGCGCCTCTGCCCCCGAAGCAGCGTTCCTGGTTCGCCCGCCACAAGATCCTCACCACGCTCGGCGCGCTCGTCGTGCTCGTCGTCGTGGTCTCCGTGGCGACCCAGGGCGGCGGCACCCCGGCCGACGAGGCCCGGCCCGCCGCCCAGCCGGCCGCCACCGGCGCCTCCCAGCCGGCCGACGAGCCCACGCAGGCCCAGCCGACCGCCGAGCAGCCCGCTGCCGAAGAGCCCGCGGCCGCCGGCGTGGGCACCCCGGTCCGCGACGGCAAGTTCGAGTTCACCGTCACCCAGGTGGAGACCGGCGTGAAGCACGTCGGCAACGACGTCATCGGGCAGGACGCCCAGGGGCAGTTCGTGCTGCTGCACCTCACCGTGGCGAACATCGGCACCGAGGCGCAGTACTTCGACGGCTCGAGCCAGAAGCTCTACGACTCCGCCGGCCGCGCGTTCTCGGCCGACACCTCGGCAGCGATCTACCTCGACGAGTCGAACAGCTTCCTCAACCAGATCAACCCCGGCATCACCGTCCAGGGAATCGTCGTGTTCGACGTCCCGGCGGACGCGGTGCTGACGACCGCCGAGCTGCACGACTCCGCCTTCTCCGGCGGCGTGACGGTCACCCTCGGCTGAGCCGCCGGGCCGGCGCGCGGGGCGGGGGTGCCGCACGCCGGCCCGGCACACCGAACCTGCAGCCCGCGCAGGTCACTCTGCAGGCCCTCGAGGGCTACCGAGATTCGGCGGGCCGGACTCCCGACGAACGATCGCCGGACTGCAGCTGGCCGCGCCGTCGATTCGTCGGGCTCACTGACGAGCGTGGCCGTATCGCGGAACCCCGTCCGGCGACAACATCCCCGCAACATCCGCGACCT
>CAZFTZ010000196.1:0-18230 GCA_964521875.1 uncultured Cellulomonas sp.
CGTCGCACTGCTGCGCGAGGTCGCGGACGCGCCGGACGGCGGGGCCCCGGCACTGGCGGCGCTCGACGACGGCACGCTCGCGGGCGCGATCCGGGTCAAGCGGGTGCGGCACGTGCTGGGCGAGATCGGGCGGGTGCGCGAGTTCGTCGGGCTGCTGCGGGAGGGCCGCGTCGACGAGGTCGGCCCCTCGATGGACGCCTCCCACGCGTCGCTGCGCGACGACTACGAGGTCTCCTGCCGCGAGCTGGACCTGGTCGTGGACACCGCGAAGGCAGCCGGTGCGCTGGGTGCCCGGATGACCGGCGGCGGCTTCGGCGGCTCGGCGATCGCGCTGGTGCGCGCCGGGACCGAGGATGCGGTCGTGGCGGCCGTGGCCGCGGCCTTCGCCGACGCCGGGCTGCGGGCACCCGAGTTCCTGCTGGCCCTGCCCTCGGCGCCGGCTTCCTGACTCCGCGGAGCTCCCCGATTCGGCTCCCGACGGTTTGCCTACAGGTCGTAGTCGACGACGAAGGGCGCGTGGTCGCTGAAGCGCTCCGCATAGGTCGGTGCGCGGTCGATGGTGCCGGCGACGGCCGTCACCGCGAGCGCGGGCGTCGCCAGCTGGTAGTCGATGCGCCAACCGGCGTCCTGGTCGAACGCCTTCCCGCGCCAGGACCACCACGTGTACGGCCCGACGACGTCCCCGGCCAGCTCGCGCCCGACGTCGTGCCAGCCCAGCTCGCCGAACCAGCGGTCGAGGTAGCCGCGCTCCTGCGGCAGGAAGCCGGCGTGCGTCAGGTTGCCGCGCCAGTTCTTGATGTCCGCCTCGCGGTGGGCGATGTTGAGGTCGCCGGCCACCACCGCGGGTCCGCCGTCTGCGGCGATCTGCGCCATCCGCCGTGTCACGGCGTCGAGGAACGCGTACTTGTCGTCCATGGACGGAGTTCCGGCGGTGCCGGAGTGGACGTAGGTGGACACCACCGTGAGCACGCGGCCGTCGGGCAGGTCGAGGTCCGCCTCAACCCATCGGCCGGAGTCCGTCGCGGCGCCCGTGCCGATACCGATCCTGATCGCCCGCATCGGCAGCCGTGACGCGATCGCCACACCCGCACGGCCCTTGGCGAGGGCCGCCTCGTGGGCCAGGTGCCAGTGGCTGTGCGGCAGATGGTCGGCGAGGACCTCGTCGTCCGCGCGGACCTCCTGCACCAGCAGCACGTCCGGGGCCGACGAGGCGAGCCACGCGCCCATCCCCCGCCGGAACGCCGCCCTGACGCCGTTCACGTTCACCGTCGCCACACGCAGCACCGGCCCATCCTGCCGGACGCCGACGACGAGCTCGTCGCGCCCGCCCCACCAGGCCACCAGAGCGCGACCTGCTCCGCCGAGCGCGCACGTGTCGCGCATGAGCACGTGCGCGCTCGGCGCAACGACAGCGCGCTCGACGAGATGGGGACGAGGGTGGGTCAGGTGCCGATGTAGGCGGCTTCCAGCGCGGCGACGTCGAGCTTGCCCATCGCGAGCATCGCCTGGGTCGCGCGAGCGACCCCCGCGCCGTCCGGCCGCGTCATGATCTCGCCGAGCTGACGCGGCACCACCTGCCACGACACTCCGAACCGGTCACGCAACCAGCCGCACGGACCTGGCTTCCCGCCGTCGGCGGTGAGCACCTCCCAGTAGTGGTCCACCTCGTCCTGGCCGTCAACGGAGAGGAACACCGAGAACGCGTCGTCGAGCGTCAAGCTGTCGCCGGCGGACAGGAACGTGAAGGGCACCCCCGCCAGGTCGAGCTCGACGACGAACGGGCTGCCCTCGGGGCTGCCGGGGACGTCAGGGGGCGCCGCGACGACTCTGGTGATCCGGGTGTCCGGGATCACCTCCTCGTAGAAGCGGGCGGCGTCGTACCCGTTGTCGTGGAACCAGAGGTGGGCGCGGACGGCGACCATGGGGACCTCCTCGGGGCAGGTTCGCTCCATCGTCACCCGCGACGGCGCACTCCGCGCGTCCGGGACAGCCGGGCGCTACGTCCCGGCCGACCGCTCGGCGGCCTCCACCACGTTGGCCAGCAGCATCGCCCGCGTCATCGGGCCCACGCCGCCGGGGTTGGGCGACACCCACGCCGCGACCTCCCGCACCGACGGGTCGACGTCCCCTGCGACGCGCGACTTCCCCGTGACGGCGTCCGTCACCCGTGACACGCCGACGTCCACGACGACCGCGCCCGGCCGCACCATGTCGGCGGTGAGAATCGAGGGCACCCCTGCCGCCGCGATGACGACGTCGGCCGCCCGCGTGTGGGCCGCCACGTCCGTGGTCCCCGTGTGGGTCAGCGTCACCGTGGCGTTCACCTCGCGCCGCGTCAGCAGCAGCCCGATCGACCGCCCCACGGTCACTCCGCGCCCGACGACGACCACGTTCGCCCCGCGCAGCGAGATCCCGTGCCGGGTCACCAGCTCGAGGATGCCGCGCGGCGTGCACGGCAACGGCGAGCCGAGCGGCTCGTTGACGCGCAGCACCAGCCGGCCGAGGTTCGTCGGGTGCAGCCCGTCGGCGTCCTTGTCCGGGTCGATCAGCTCGATCGCCCGCTGCGCGTCCAGGCCGCGCGGCAGCGGCAGCTGCACGATGAAGCCGGTGCATGCCGGGTCGTCGTTCAGCCGCCGGATCGCCGCCTCGACCTCGTCCTGCGTCGCGGTGGCGGGCAGGTCCTCCCGGATCGAGGCGATGCCCACCTCCGCGCAGTCGCGGTGCTTGCCGGCGACGTAGATCTGCGAGCCCGGGTCGTCGCCGACGAGCAGCGTGCCGAGCCCGGGCCGCACGCCTCGCGCGGCGAGCGCCGAGACCCGGGCCGCCAGCTCCGCCTTGATCGTGGCGGCGGTCGCCTTCCCGTCGAGAAGGGCGGCCGTCATCAGTACTGCTTCAGGTCGGGGTAGAGCGGGAACGCGTCCGCCAGCTTGGCCACCCGGGCACGCAGCGCCGCGACGTCCGTCGAGGCGCCGCCGACGAGCGCGGTGGCGATGATGTCCGCCACCTCGGTGAACTCGGCGTCGCCGAAGCCGCGGGTCGCCAGCGCCGGCGTGCCGATGCGCAGACCGGAGGTGACGCGCGGCGGACGCGGGTCGAACGGCACCGCGTTGCGGTTGACCGTGATGCCGGCGTCGTGCAGCAGGTCCTCGGCCTGCTGACCGTCGAGCGCCGAGCTGCGCAGGTCGACGAGCACCAGGTGGACGTCGGTGCCGCCGGTGAGCACGTCCACGCCCGCCGCCTGGGCGTCGGGCGCCATGAGCCGCTCGGCGATGATCTTCGCGCCGTCCAGGGTGCGCTGCTGCCGGTCGCGGAACTCGTCGGTCGCCGCGATCTTGAACGCGACCGCCTTCGCCGCGACGACGTGCATCAGCGGACCGCCCTGCTGGCCGGGGAACACCGCGGAGTCGATCTTCTTCGCCCACTCCGCCTTCGACAGGATGAAGCCGGACCGCGGGCCACCGATCGTCTTGTGCACCGTCGAGGACACGACGTCCGAGTACGGCACCGGCGACGGGTGCAGCCCCGCGGCCACCAGCCCGGCGAAGTGCGCCATGTCCACCCACAGCTTGGCGCCGACCTCGTCGGCGATCGACCGGAACGCCGCGAAGTCCAGGTGCCGCGGGTAGGCCGACCAGCCGCCGATGATCACCTCGGGCCGGTGCGCCAGCGCCGCCGTGCGCACCGCCTCCGGCTCGATCCGGTAGGTCTGCGGGTCGACGCCGTACGCCGCCACGTCGTACAGCCGGCCGGAGAAGTTGATCTTCATGCCGTGCGTCAGGTGCCCGCCGTGCGACAGCTCGAGGCCGAGGATGCGGTCGCCGGCCTGCGCCAGCGCGTGCAGCACGGCGGCGTTGGCGGTGGCGCCGGAGTGCGACTGGACGTTCGCGTGCTCCGCGCCGAACAGCGCCTTGGCACGGTCGATCGCGATGTTCTCCGCGATGTCGACCTGCTCGCAGCCGCCGTAGTAGCGGTGGCCCGGGTAGCCCTCGGCGTACTTGTTGGTCAGCACAGAGCCGGTCGCCTGGAGCACGGCCTTCGGCACGAAGTTCTCCGAGGCGATCATCTCGAGGGTGCCCTGCTGGCGGGCGAGCTCGCCGTCGAGCACGGCGGCGATCTCCGGGTCGACCTCGGACAGGCCCTGGTCGAGGAGGTTGGTCATGGCGCTCCCGTTGCGGTCGGGGTGTGTGGGCGCCCGCCCGCACACCGTGGTGTGTGGCGACCACCGGGCCCAGGCGTCCGACCCGCAGTCCTGCTGTCCGTCGCTCCCCGGTGGTCACCCACCCAGCGCCAGTCGCGACGGCGCTCAGGGTATCAAGTCGCGTCCCACAGCCGGCGACAGGCAGCGGCGCAACGGGAAGGTCGCGCCGCCCAGCTCGTCTTGGCCTGTCCGGCGGCCCGGCCGAGGAACCGGCTCACGGGGTGGTCGGGATGTCGTCCTCGGCCGCGGTCTCGTCGTCGCCGAGCAGCTTGCGCAGGTACGCGTAGGTCAGGTCGCCGGCGGTCCGGTCGTGCTGGTACTCGTAACCGCGCTTCTGGTACATCGCGATGTTCTGCAGCGAGTCGCGCGAGGTGAAGATCCACACCTCCTGCGTGCCCTCCGGCAGGTGGGTGACGATCTCGTTGAGCAGCCGGGTGCCGATGCCGTGACCCTGCAGGTCGGGCGCGACGGCGAACCGGCCGAGCGTTGCCCTGGTGCCCTCGGTGAGTACCCGGATCGAGGCGACGAGCCGGTGACCGGCCCAGGCTCCGAGCGTGACGACGTCCGGCCGGGCCAGGTCCTCGCGCAGCTCGTCGAGCGTCTGCGTCAGCGGCGGGATGTTGACGTCACCGATCAGCTGGGCCTCCGTGACGAACGCGGCACGCCGCAGCGTCAGCAGCTCGCCCGAGTCCTCCTCGGTCACCGGGCGGATGTCGAGCTCGTCGTCCGTCATGCGCCCCATCGTCCCAGGTGTGCCGGCCGACGACTACTCTCGGGCCTCGTGTCCGAGACGACCGACTGGGTTCTCACCCTGTCCTGCCCCGACCGGCCCGGGATCGTCGCGGCGGTCGCCGGGCTGCTCGCCGAGCACGGTGGCAACATCACCGAGTCGCAGCAGTTCGGGGATCCGGAGACCGGGCGGTTCTTCATGCGCGTCCAGGTCGCCGCGGCCGCGTCGCACGACGAGCTGTCCGGCGCCCTCGCCACGCTCGGCGACCGGTTCGCCATGGACTGGTCGCTCGACGTCGCCGGCCGGCCGGTGCGCACGCTCGTCATGGTGTCGACCGCCGCGCACTGCCTCAACGACCTGGCGTTCCGGCAGCGGTCGGAGGGACTGCCGGTCGACCTGGTCGCGGTCGTCTCCAACCACGAGACGCTGCGCCCGCTCGCGGACTTCTACGCGATCCCGTTCCACCACGTACCCGTGACGGCGGAGACGAAAGCCGCCGCGGAGGCCGAGCTGTGGGCGCTCGTCGAGCGGCTCGACGTCGAGCTCGTCGTGCTCGCGCGGTACATGCAGGTGCTGTCCGACGACTTCTGCTCCCGGTTCCCGGGGCGGATCGTCAACATCCACCACTCGTTCCTGCCCTCGTTCAAGGGCGCGCGCCCGTACCAGCAGGCGCACGCGCGGGGGGTCAAGCTCATCGGCGCCACCGCCCACTACGTGACGGCGGACCTCGACGAGGGGCCGATCATCGAGCAGGACGTCGAGCGCGTCGACCACAACCGCACGGTGGCGGACATGGTGCGGCTCGGCCAGGACGTCGAGCGCCGGGCGCTGGCGCGCGCGGTCCGCTGGCACGCCGAGCACCGGGTGCTGCTGGACGGCCGGAAGACGATCGTCTTCCGCTGACCTCTCGTCGGGCCGCAGCCGACGAGCCGGACTGCGGCCTCTGCCGAGCTCCAGCTACTGGTGCGCCTGCCGGACGGACACCTGGCGGGAGTGCACCCGCGGACGAGGGACGCCACCCGGAACGGCGAAGCGGGCCCCGGACCGAGGTCCGGAGCCCGCTTCGAGATCTCGCTGGGGCAGTGATCAGCCCTGGGTCAGCGGGTACAGCGTGTCGTCGTCCTTGTAGACCTCAGCCGCGTTGTCCTTGGTGACGATCTTCGGCGTGAGGAGGTCGGCCGGGACGACCTTGACCCCGTTGTCGTAGGACGTGGTGTCGTTGACCGTCGGCTCCTCGCCCTTCTGGAGCTTGTTGACCGTGTCGATGTTCTCCTTGACCAGGGCACGGGTGTCCTTGTAGATCGTGGAGTACTGGACACCGGCCATGATCGACTTGACCGACTCGACCTCGGAGTCCTGGCCGGTGATGACCGGGACGTCCTTGCCGGCCTGCTGGACCGAGGTCAGCGCGGCGCGGGCGAGGGTGTCGTTCGGGGACAGGATGCCGTCGAGCTTGGTGTCACCGGCGTAGAAGCCCGAGAGGACGGTGTCCATGCGCTTCTGCGCGTTCTCGGCCTTCCAGCCCTGCGTGGCGACCTGCTCGATCGAGGTCTGGCCCGACACGACCGTGAGCGTGCCGTCGTCGATCTTCGGCTGCAGGACGCTCATCGCGCCCTCGAAGAACGGCTTCGAGTTGGCGTCGTCGGGCGAACCGGCGATGAGCTCGATGTTGTACGGGCCGTCACCCTTGCGGGCCTTGAGGCCGTCGAGGAGCGCGGTGCCCTGCAGCACGCCGACCTGGAAGTTGTCGAACGCGATGTACAGGTCGACGTCCTCGGTGTTGGTCAGCAGGCGGTCGTACGCGATGACGTAGATGCCGGCGTCCTTGGCCGCCTTGAGCTGCGTGCCGAGCTGGGAGCCGTCGATCGCCCCGACGATGAGAACCTTGACGCCGTTCTCGATCATCGACTGGATCTGGTTCTGCTGCTCGGTGACGCCGCCGTTGGCGAACTGCACGATCGGCTTGTAGCCGGCCTCCGTCAGACCGTCGTTGAACAGGCCCTCGGCGAGGACCCAGTTCTCCGAGGTCTTCTGCGGCAGCGAGACGCCGATGCTCGAGCCGGCCGGGAAACCGGTCGTCGTCGCCGCACCGGACTCGCCTGCGGACGCGGACGGCTCGTTGCCGCCACGGTCCGAGGACGAGCAGCCGGCGAGCAGCATCGCCCCTGCGGCGCTCACCGCGACGAGCGCGGTTGCGAGCTTCTTCATCCATTCACCTTCTCTGGTCGGGCACCCGTCATCGGGTGCTGATCGGGTACTGCGGTGGAACAGCTGGTGGTGTCAGCCCAGGGCGGAGGTCTCACCCGCGCTGACGGGGACGGCAGGAGTCTCGGACTCGGCGGCCGCCAAGGTCTCCTTGCGGCGTCCCGGGAAGATCCGGCCAATGATCGACGGCCGGCCCTGGACCTTGTTGTAGACGTCGAACGCGACGGCGGCGAGCAGCACCAGACCCTTGATGATCTGGGTGCGGTCGGACCCGACGCTCATCAGGTACAGGCCGGTGTTGAGCGAGGCCATGACCAGGCCACCGACCATCGACCCGATCACGGTGCCGACACCGCCGGAGACCGCGGCACCACCGATGAACACGGCGGCGATCGCGTCCAGCTCCCAGCCGGTGCCGTCGAACGGCCCGGAGGCGGTGGACCGGCCGATGAAGACGATCGCGGCGACCGAGGCGAGCAGCGACATGTTCAGCATGACGAAGAAGTTCGTCCGCTTGATGTTGACGCCGGAGAGCGCGGCGGCGGCGCGGTTGCCGCCGACGGCGTACACGTGCCGGCCGGTGATCGTCCGGGTGGAGACGAAGCTGTAGATCGCGACGAGCGCGAGCAGGATCACGCCGGACACCGGGAACGACGTACCCCGGCGGCCGGAGCCGAACAGGTACGTCAGGTAGCCGATGACGACGACCAGCAGGCCGGCACGTGCGACGGAGACTCCCAGCGGGACGGTCTGGCCACCGATGCGCTTGGCCGACGAGCGACGACGGAACTCGGCCCACACCACGGCGGCGATGCCGAGGATGCCCAGGACGAGCGTGGAGTTGTTCAGGCCGGTGTTGGGGCCCCATTCGGGCAGGTAGCCGGCGCCGAGCGTCTGGATCTCCTTGGGCACCGGGATGGTGTTGGAGTGGCCGATCGCCTGGTTGACACCGCGGAACAGCATGTAGCCGGCCAGCGTGGTGATGAAGCCCGGGATCCCGACGTACGCCACCCAGAAGCCCTGCCACGCGCCGATCACCAGGCCGACGGCCAGGCCGAGCAGGATGCCGACCCACCACGGGATGCCCCAGTCGCGGATGGCGAGGGCGACGATGATGCCCACCGCCGCCGCGACCGACCCGACCGACAGGTCGATGTGGCCGGCGATGATGACGAGCACCATGCCGATCGCCAGGATCAGCACATACGAGTTGCCGTTGATGATGTTCTGCGCGTTGGTCGGCGTGAACATCTTGCCGTGGGTGGTGATCTGGAAGAACACCAAGATCACGATCAGGGCGAACACCATGCCGAACTGGCGGGCACCGCCGCTGAACAGCTGCCTGAGGGCCTTCATCGTCGTTCTGCTTTCTCGTTCTCGGGACGCGGTCGTCAGTGGGCGGCAGCCGGCGTGGCGCCGGTCATCAGTCGCATCAGGTTCTCCTGCGTGGCGTCCTTGCCGTCGACCACGCCGGTGATCTTGCCTTCGAAGATCGTGTAGATCCGGTCGCACAGCCCGAGCAGCTCGGGCAGCTCGGACGAGATGACGATGACGCCCTTGCCGGCGTCCGCCAGCCGCTGGATCAGGCCGTAGATCTCGTACTTCGCGCCGACGTCGATGCCGCGGGTCGGCTCGTCCAGGATCAGCAGGTCCGGCTCGGGGAACATCCACTTGCCGAGCAGCACCTTCTGCTGGTTGCCGCCGGACAGCTTGACGACGCCCTCGGCGACGGAGTTCGCCTTGATCGACAGCGACTTGCGGAAGCCCTCGGCCGCCGACGTCGCGGCGTCCGGCTGCAGCACGCGGCGTCGCGTGATCCGGCGCAGGTCGGCCGACACGATGGTGTCGCGGATGGTGTCCAGCAGGTTGAGCCCGAGCGCCTTGCGGTCCTCCGGGACGTAGGCGATCTTCTTGTCGATCGCCTGCTGCACGGTGTGGATCGTCACCGGCTTGCCGTCGACGAGGATCTGTCCGCCGAGGTACCGGCCGTACGAGCGGCCGAACAGCGAGCGCGCCATCTCGGTACGCCCGGCGCCCATGATGCCGGCGAAGCCGACGATCTCGCCGTGCCTGACGTGGAAGCTCGAGTGGTCGCACACCAGCCGGCCCGGCAGCGTCGGGTGCTCGACGGTCCAGTCCTCGACCTCGAAGAACGTCTCGCCGATGTTCGGCGTGTGGTTCGGGAACCGTGCCTCGAGCGAGCGGCCGACCATGCCGCGGATGATGCGGTCCTCGTCGACGCCCTCGGCGGCGACCTGGATCGTCTCGACCGAGTGGCCGTCGCGCAGGATGGTGATCGAGTCGGCGATCTCGACGATCTCGTTGAGCTTGTGGCTGATCATGATGCTGGTCAGGCCCTTGGCCTTGAGACCGCGCAGCAGGTCGAGCAGGTGCTCGGAGTCGTCCTCGTTGAGGGCGGACGTGGGCTCGTCGAGGATGAGCAGCCGCACGTCCTTGGACAGCGCCTTGGCGATCTCGACGAGCTGCTGCTTGCCGACGCCGATGTTCTTGATCTGCTCGTCGGGCGAGGCGTCCAGTCCGACCCGGGCCATCAGCTCGACCGCACGCTGGCGCGCGGTCGACCAGTCGATGCCGATCCCGTTCTTCACCTCGTTGCCGAGGAAGATGTTCTCGGTGATCGACAGCTCGGGGATGAGCGCCAGCTCCTGGTGGATGATGACGATCCCCGCCGCCTCGGACGCGCGGATGCTGGAGAACCGCACCTCCTCGCCCTGGTAGTGGATCTCGCCCTCGTAGGTGCCGTACGGGTACACGCCCGACAGCACCTTCATCAGCGTCGACTTGCCGGCGCCGTTCTCGCCGCAGATCGCGTGGATCTCGCCGGCGCGCACCGACATGCTCACGTTGTCGAGCGCACGAACGCCTGGAAAGACCTTCGTGATCGACTTCATCTCGAGGATGACCGGACCGTCCGTCATCAACCTGCTCCCCTGTGCTGCACCGCACGTCGTAGGACGCCGCATGTCCGTCTTGGACCCTAGGCAGGCGACCTTATCTCGTCAACCTCTGAACGCAAACGCGTGGCCGGACCATCATCGGTTTGAGACCAAACCGTCACCTTGGGGCAGTGCGTCGAGCAGCGCGAGCAGGCACGCGCCCTGCACCTCGGCGTCGTCGTCCAGCTGTGTGAGTGCGAACGTGGTGCCCGCGGTGGCCGTCGGGAGCGCCCGCTGACGCACCGAGGCGACCATGCCGTCGAGCAGTGGCTGACCCCCGTGGGCCAGCGGTCCGCCGAGCACGACGACGTCGGGGCTCAGCAGGTTGCACATCGGTGCGACCGCCAGGCCGAGCGCCGTGCCGGCGTCGTAGAGCAGGCGGTGCACCATGAGGTCGCCTGCCAGCGAGGCCTTGACGACCTCCGCCGCGTCCCACGACCGGCCGGGCCGGGTGCGGGACAGGTCGCCGACGATGCGGCGGGTCGAGACCACCGTCTCGAGGCAGCCGCGGTTGCCGCAGTAGCAGACCTCGCCGTTGTCGACGACCGGGATGTGCCCGATCTCGCCCGTGATCCCCGAGCTGCTGCGGTAGAGCGAGCCGTCGAACACCAGGCCCGCGCCGATGCCCGTGGCGACCTTGACGTAGATCAGGCTGTGCGCGCCGGCGAACGTGCCGGAGCCGAAGTGCGCCAGCGCACCGAGGTTGGCGTCGTTCTCCAGCAGCACGGGCATCGCCAGCGCGTCCTGCAGGGCGCTGCGCAGGTCCAGACCGGCCCAGTTGGGCAGCACGCTCGCCTGCACCACGCGGCCCGACGACGGCTCGAGCGAGGCCGGCAGCGCGACGCCGCAGCGCAGCACGCGGGTCCGGTCGACGTGGTGGCTGCGCAGCAGGTCGTCGAGCATCTCCGCAGCCAGCGGCAGCGTCTCGGTCGGCTCGTGGCCCGGTTGCAGCGACACCAGGGTCTCGCCGAACGCCCGGCGGCCGGCGTCCCAGCCGAGCATCCGCATGTGGGTGCGGCCGATGTCCACGCCGACGACGACCCGGGGGTCCGGTGCCAGCGAGACCTCGACGGACCGCCTTCCCGAGCTGATCGCGGACGCCGTCGTGACGAGCCCGGAGGCCTCCAGCTCGCGCACGATCGACGACACCGTGCCCGTCGACAGGCCGGTGACGCGCGCGAGCGTCGCCTGGGTCCGCGGCCCCTGCGCCCGCAACGTGGCCATCACCAGACCGATGTTGCGCTCGCGCAGAGCCTTCTGCGACCCGGTGTCGCGCGAGGGCGCAGTGACGCGCGTCTTCACGGCCATGGGCGACATGTGTACGCCGCGGACCGTCTTGTCGTCAAGGGTTGAACGCATGGCGGTCCGTCCTCGTTTCGCGGCACGCCCCTCGTCGGGCCCGCGGGAAGGCCCTGCTCAGCCGACGGAGCGCAGGCCCTGCTCGACGTGGGTGGCCCCCGTGATCGCGGAGAGAATCTCCTCGAAGCTGGCCCGCGACGACTCGAACGACCCGTTGTTGCGCCCGTGCCGCAGCACCTCGATGCGGTCCGCGACCGCCCGGACGTCGGTCATGTTGTGGCTGATGAGGATGACGCCCAGCCCGAGGTCGCGCAGCCGCTCGATGTGCATGAGCACCTCCGCCGTCTGCACCACGGACAACGCCGCCGTGGGCTCGTCGAGCACGACGAGCCGCGGGTTGCCGATGAGCGTGCGCGCGATCGCCACCGACTGGCGCTGCCCGGCGGACAGCGCCGACAGCGGGGTGCGCACCGACGGGATGCGGCTGGCGAGCTTGTCCAGCACGTCGCGCGTGATCTGCTCCATGCGGCCGTCCAGCAGCATGCCGTTCTCGCGCAGCTCGTGACCGAGGAACAGGTTGGCCGTCACGTCGAGGTTGTCGGCGAGCGCCAGGTCCTGGAACACGGTGGCGATCCCGAGCTCGTGAGCGGCGGACGGCGATGGGATGGCCACCTGCTGGCCGTCGATCTCGATGATCCCGGCGTCCGGCTGGAGCACCCCGGAGACCATCTTCGCCAGCGTCGACTTCCCGGCGCCGTTGTCCCCGACGAGCGCGACCACCTCGTGGGCGTGCACCTCGAAGTCGACGCCCGACAGCGCCTCGACGGCACCGAACCGCTTGCTGATCTGCCGCATCGCCAGCAGCGGAACGCCGCGGATCCCGCTCATCTGCACACCTGCTCTCCGTCGGGCACGTGCGAACCCCTGCTAGTCAAGGGCGCCGTCCGGTCCGCGTCAACGCAGCCCACCGTCGCCACCTCCGCTCTGCTCCGTCGTGTCGAGCGGGATCTCCGCGGCGTCGAGCGCCAGCGCGATCGCGCCCAGCACCTCGGCACGCTGGCCCAGCTCGGCCGGGACCACCTCGAGCGGCGCGATCTGGTTGAGCAGCACCCGGCGACGGATCGCCTCGCGCATCGGGCCGATGAGCACCTCGCCGGTCTCGGCGAGCTCGCCGCCGACCGCCACGCACTGCGGGTTGACCGCCACCGCGAGGCTGGCCACGACGGCACCGATCGCCGCGCCGGCGTCCGCCACCACCTGGCGGCAGCCCGGGTCGCCCTCGTTGGCCAGCTGCACCACGTCGCGCAGCGTGAGCGGGCCGTGGCTGGCCCGCAACGGCTCGAGCAGCGCAGTGGCGCCCACCACCGTGTCGAGGCAGCCGCGCGAGCCGCACCGGCAGATCGCACCCTGCGGGTCGACCTGGACGTGCCCGATCTCCCCCGCCGTCCCGGCGAACCCGCGATGCACCTGCCCGGAGATGACGATGCCGGCACCCGTCCCGTGGGAGGCCCGCACGTAGAGGGAGTCCTGGTACCCGCGGGCCGCGCCGAAGCGGCTCTCCGCCAGTGCACCGAGGTTGGCGTCGTTCTCCACGACGACCGTCTTCGACAGCCGCTTGGACATCACGTGGACGATGTGCACGCCGTCCCAGCCGCGCATGATGCCCGGGACGGTGATCATTCCGGTGCCCGGCTCCACGGGCGCCGGGACGCCGACGCCGATCGCCAGCACCTCGTCGAGCGTCGCCCCGGCGCGCTCCGCCAGCTCCACGACCAGCAGGGCCGCCCGGTCGAGACTGGTGTCCACACGGTGCTCGTCGGGCAGCGGGAGCACCTGCTCCGCGACCACCTCGTGGGCGACGTCGCCGAGCGCGACCCGCAGCTGCCGCTGGCCGATCAGCACCCCGGCCACCAGGCCGGTGCGCCGCGCGAGACGAACCAGCTGCGCGCGTCTGCCGCTGCGGATCGTGGTGCGGGTGTCGACGAGCCCGGCGGTCTGCAGCTCCTTGACGATCGAGGAGACGGTGGCGGCGGACAGCCCGGTCGCCCCGACGAGCTCGACCTGCGTCAGGCCGCCGAAGCGCTGGATCGCCTCGACCACCGCCGACCGGTTGGCCTCCCGGAGCGAGGACTGCGACCCGGACGCCGCACCCCCCAGTCTCATGGCCGGAATCCTCGCAGGTCGGCGTCGTGCGGTCGGCGGACACGACGACGGGACCGGCCCCGGTTCTCACCGGAGAGGCCGGTCCCGTCGGGACGTGCTCCGATCAGCGCGTCGCCTCCGCGCGCCGGCGGTTGTAGATGTCGAACGCCACCGCCAGCAGCAGGACGACACCCTTGACCACCTGCTGCGGCGCCTGGCCGACACCCATCAGCTGCATGCCGTTCGCCAGCACGGCCATGATAAGGCCACCGACCATGGCGCCCGTGACCCGGCCGACGCCGCCCGTGGTCGACGCACCACCGATGAAGCAGGCCGCGATCGCGTCGAGCTCGAACATGTTGCCGGCGCCGGGCTGGGCCCCGTTGGTGCGGGCGGAGAACACGATGCCCGCGACGGACGCCAGGACGCCCATGTTGACGTAGGTCCAGAAGGACACCTTGCGCACCTTGACGCCGGACAGCTGCGCGGCGTTGAGGTTGCCGCCGATCGCGTAGATGTGCCGGCCGAACACCGACTTCTGCATGACGATCGAGTAGGCCGTGATGAGCACCGCGAGCAGGATCAGCACGATCGGCAGGCCGCGGCTGCGTGCCAGCTGGGTGCCGAACCACATGACGACCGCGGCGACGACGACGATCTTCGTGACGAACAGCGGCATCGTCTCGACCACCTGCTGGTAGGCGATCCGGCCCCGGCGGGTGCGCCACTGCGAGATCGCGTAGCCGACGACGGCGATGGCGAAGATCACCACGGTGAACACGTCGATGCCGTACCCGCCGAACAGCCCGTTGAGGAAGCCGTTGGCGATGCCGTAGTACGTGCCGTTGAACGGCGACAGCGAGATGTTGTCCAGCACGATGTACGTCAGACCGCGGAACAGCAGCATGCCCGCCAGCGTGACGATGAACCCGGGGATCCCGACGAAGGCGACCCAGAAGCCCTGCCAGCAGCCGACGAGGAACCCGACGACGAGTGCGGCGATCACGCCGACCCACCAGGCGGCGTGACCCTTGATGATCACCTCGGCGGCGACCGCACCCGTCAGGGCGACGACCGAGCCGACCGACAGGTCGATCTGGCCGAGCACGATGACCATGAGCATGCCGGTCGCGAGGATCAGGACGTACGAGTACTGCAGGACGATGTTCGTCAGGTTCCCGGGCGACAGGAAGCTCGAGTTGAGCACCGAGAACAGGACGACGATCGCGACGAACGCGACGAAGATCCCGCTCTGGCGCACGTTCCGGGTGAGGATGTCCCGGAATCCGGCGACGGCCGTCATGATGCCTTGTCCTTTGCGTCTCGCTCGATGGTCATGAGTTCCATGAGGCGTTCCTGGGTGGCCTCGGCCACGGGCACCTCACCGGTGATGCGCCCGAAGGCCAGCGTGTAGATGCGGTCGCAGACGCCCAGCAGCTCGGGCAGCTCGGACGAGATGACGACGACCGCCTTCCCGTCGGCGACCATCCGGTTGATGATCGTGTAGATCTCGTATTTGGCCCCGACGTCGATGCCGCGTGTCGGCTCGTCGAGGATCAGCACGTCGGGAGTGGTGAACAGCCACTTGGACAGCACGACCTTCTGCTGGTTGCCGCCGGAGAGCTTGCCCACCGGCACCAGCACGGACGGCGTGCGGATGTTGAGGCTGGCGCGGTACTCCTCCGCGACCTTCAGCTCCTCGTTGCCGTTCACCCAGCCGCGGCTCGACAGCCGGTCGAGGCCGGCCGACGTGATGTTGCTGCGGATGTCCTCGATGAGGTTGAGGCCGTACCGCTTGCGGTCCTCGGTGGCGTACGCGATGCCGTGCTCGATCGCCGCCGAGACGTCGGGAACGTCGATCTCCTTGCCGTCCTTGAGGATGCGGCCGCTGATGTCGCGTCCGTAGGACCGGCCGAAGATGCTCATCGCCAGCTCGGTGCGCCCGGCGCCCATCAGGCCGGCGATGCCGACGACCTCCCCGGCGTGCACGGTGAACGAGGCGTCGTCGATGACGACGCGTCCGGCCTGCGTCGGGTGGTGCACCGTCCAGTGCTCGACGCGCAGCACCTCGTCGCCGACGTGCGGCTCGCGCTCCGGGAACCGGTGCTCGAGGTCCCGGCCGACCATGCCCCGGATCATGCGGCTCTCGTTGGCGCCCGGGTCGGACATCGCGAACGTCTCGATGGTGCGGCCGTCCCGGATCACGGTGACGGTGTCGGCGATCTCGGTGAGCTCCCGCAGCTTGTGGGAGATCATGATCGACGTGATGCCCTGCTCCTTGAGCTGACGCAGCAGGTTGAGCAGGTGCTCGGAGTCGTTGTCGTTGAGGGCGGCCGTGGGCTCGTCGAGGATGAGCAGCCGCACGTCCTTGGACAGCGCCTTGGCGATCTCGATCAGCTGCTGCTTGCCGACTCCCAGCTGCCCGATCGGCGTCGTCGGGTTCTCGTGCAGCCCGACGCGCGACATGAGACTGGACGCCTCGTGGTTGGCCTTGTTCCAGTCGATCATGCCGCGGCCGGAGCGGACCTCGTTGCCGAGGAAGATGTTCTCGGCGATCGACAGGTACGGGACGAGCGCCAGCTCCTGGTGGATGATGACGATCCCCTTGGCCTCCGAGTCGTTGATCGACCCGAAGCGGACCTCGTCGCCGTCGTAGACGATGTCGCCCTCGTACGTGCCGTGCGGGTAGACCCCCGACAGCACCTTCATCAGCGTCGACTTGCCGGCGCCGTTCTCCCCGCAGATGGCGTGGATCTCGCCACGTCGAACCGTCAGCGTCACGTCCTGCAACGCCTTGACCCCGGGGAAGGTCTTGGTGATGCCGCGCATCTCCAAGATCTCGCTGGTCATGCGCCCTCCATGGGTGGTGGATCAGGTGCGGGCACGGTCCCGGCGCGAACCGGGACCGTGCCCGCGAGGGGTGGCGTTACTGCGCGACGCCGGCGGCGACCTCGTCGGCCGTGTAGTAGCCGGAGTCGATGAGCTCCTTCTGGATGTCTTCCTTGTAGACCGTCACGACGGGCAGCAGGTAGGTCGGGACGACCTTCACGCCGTTGTCGTAGGTCTCGGTGTCGTTCGCCTCAGGCGTGCCACCGGCGAGGAAGGCCTCGGCGGACGTCACGGCCTGCTGGGCCAGCGTGCGGGTGTCCTTGAAGATCGTCGAGGACTGCACGTCGTCGTTGATCAGCTTGACCGAGGCGATCTCGGCGTCCTGACCGGTGACGACGGGCAGGCCCTCGGCGAGGGTCGGGCCCATGCCGACACCCTGGACGGCCGTGATGATGCCGCGGGACAGGCCGTCGAACGGCGACAGCACACCGGCGAGCTTGGAGCCGTCGGAGTAGGTCGACGTCAGCAGGTTCTCCATGCGCTGCTGGGCGCCGTCCTGCGACCAGCGCAGGATCGCGACCTGGTCGAACGACGTCTGGCCGGACTTGACGACCAGCGTGCCGGCGTCGATGAACGGCTTGAGGGTGTCCATGCCGCCGTTGAAGAAGAACTTGGCGTTGTTGTCGTCCGGCGAGCCGGCGAAGACCTCGATGTTGAACGGGCCCGCGGGCGCGTCGGACTTGGCCTTGCCGTCCTTGTCGGTCAGGCCGAGCCCGTACAGCAGGGCGTTCGCCTGGGCGACACCGACCGCGTAGTTGTCGAACGTCGTGTAGAAGTCGACGTTCGGCGTGCCGTTGATCAGGCGGTCGTACGCGATGACCTTGATGCCCTTGGCGGCCGCGTTCTCGAGCTGGCTCGTCAGGGCCGTCCCGTCGATCGAGGCGATGATGAGGAGCTTCGCGCCCTCGGTGATCATCGCGTCGATCTGCTGCGTCTGGGTCGGGATGTCGTCGTTGGCGTACTTGAGGTCGACGGTGTAGCCGTCCTTCTCCAGGGCCTCCTTGACGGCGTTGCCGTCGTTGATCCACCGCTCGGAGGTCTGCGTCGGCATCGCGACGCCGACCAGGCCGCCGGCTGCCGGCGCCTGGCTCTCGCCACCCGCGGCGGTCGTCGGCGCGCTGCTGCTGTCGTTCCCGTTGTTACCGCCAGCCCCGCCCCCGCCACAGGCGGCGAGGCTGAGGGCGATCACGACACCAGCGGCCGCGATTCCCATCCGTCGCATCTTCGCGCTCCTTCTCGTCACTGAGAGATTCCCGGTCCGCGTGGACCGTGGTGCGTCGGCCGGGCGATTCCCGCCCGGTTCGTGTTCCCCGGACTGCTGCGTCCCAGGAACATCGGGGACAACCCTCTTGCCTTCGAGTCCCGAAGTCAAGCAGCGGCGACACTGGGCCGGTTACGAAAGGATCACGGTTGCGACTCGGGATGTGAACGCGCACATCGGGGATGTGAGGGCTCACATCCCAGGATTGAGTTTGGGGTCTGAACACAGTGAACGTGCAGTCACTCGGCGAGCAGCGCACTGAGGCGGGCCCGGACGGCGTCGTCCACGGCCTCGTCGGCCACCTCGAGAAGCTTGTCCCTGCTCGTCGCGCCGGAGACCAGCCGGACGTACCGCGGGCGCACGACGAGCGCATCGGCGACCGCGTCCAGGGCCGCCGCGGTGGCGGCGCCGTCGACGGCACGCGCGGTCACCGCGACGACGAGCCGCTCACCGTGGAGCCCGCCGACGCGCGTGCGCGACGCCCCCGGCTTGACTCGGATCGCGACGCGCACGGCGCCCATCCTGCCGTGCCGACGCGCAGCCCTCAGA
>CAZFTZ010000197.1:0-4798 GCA_964521875.1 uncultured Cellulomonas sp.
GCTGTCGAGGTCCACCTGGCGCCAGATCAGCTCGGTGACGCCGTCGAAGACGGCGCCCTTGCCGGGCACCCAGTGGTAGACGGCCATCGGGTCGACGCCGAGGGCGGCGCCGAGCCGTCGCATCGAGAACTTCTCCACCCCGTCGGCGTCGAGCAGGGCGAGGGCGGTGCGCAGCACGTGGTCGCGCGTCAGCGCCGGGCGGGTGGGCCGCTCCGGCGCCGACGCGTCCGGCGTGCCTGACGTCACGTGGTGCCGACCTTGGGGGCCGCCGGACGGAACCGCAGCACGCCGACCAGGCCGCAGCCTGCGGCGAACGCGAGCAGCTTCCAGACCGCCGCGGCCACGTCGCCGACACCGGCGCCGTCGAGCGACACCCGCGAGAGTGCGTCGATCGCCCACGCGGCCGGCGAGCCCTCGGCGAGCCCCTGTGCCCAGCCCGGCAAGGAGCCGACCGGCGTGAACGCGCCGCCCACCCCGGCCATCAGCATGCCGATCAGGTTACCGATCACCATCGCCTGGTCCAGCGTCGGGAACACCGCGACGAGCAGCACGGCGAAGGCTTGCAGCGCGGCGACGAACGCGACGAGCACCAGCAGCAGCGCCCACGCGGACCCGGTGATGCGGAAGCGGTACGCCACCGCGCTCACGGTGAGCACCACCGCGCACTGCAGCAGCTGCGCGGCGAACGACGGCAGGGTCTTGCCGAGCAGCAGCTCGGGCGTGGTGGCCGACGAGGCGCGCAGCCGGTCCCAGGTGCCCCAGGCGTGCTCCCGGTAGAACAGCATGATCACCGTCTGCAGCGACAGGAAGGCGAACAGCACGAGCATGCCGGGCACCACGTGCTCGGCACCGGTCGCGGCGGTGTCCCCGGCCAGGCGCAGCTGGGCACGCGCGCCGGGGATGAGGAACGGGATGAAGACGAGTGGCACGGCGGTCATGACGATCGTCGCCGCGGGATCACCCAAGAGCAGCCGGACGCTGGCTCGGGCGACGGCGAGGCTACGCGGGGACGGCATCGTCGGTCTCCTCCAGGTGGGCCCGCCCGGTGAGGGCGAGGTAGGCGGACTCCAGGGTCTTGGGCGACACCCGGACGGTCTCGGTGCCCCAGCGCTCGACGACCTCGCCGACCGGACCGGCCGCGGCGATCCGGCCGCGGTCGAGGACGGCGACGTCGGCCTGGAGCTGCTCGAGCTCGGTGAGGTAGTGCGTGGTGTAGACCACCGCGGTGCCGGCCGCGGCCATGTCGCGCACCAGGTCGAGGATCCCGGCACGGGACTGGACGTCGGCGCCGACGGTGGGCTCGTCGAGGAACAGCAGGTCAGGACGGTGCAGCACGGCCAGCCCGGTGTGCAGCCGGCGCTTCTGGCCGCCGGAGAGGGTGTCCGCGCGCTGCGCCAGGCAGCTGGTCAGGCCGAGCAGCTCGGCGACCTCGTCGGCCCGCGCCCTGGCGACACGGGGACGCAGGCCGGCGAGCTCGGCGAAGGTCCGCAGGTTCGCCCGCGCGGTCAGCGTGGGGTAGATGCCGAGCTCCTGCGGCGCGAGCCCGATGTGCCGGGAGGCCGCGGCCCGGTGGGCGAGCGCGTCGACCCCGGCGACGGTGACCCGGCCGGCGTCGGGGGCGCGCCGGCCCGCGACGATCGCGTTGAGGGGGGTCTGCCGGGCGCCGTGGGCGCCGACGAGCCCGAGCACCTGCCCGCGGGCGACGTCGAGGTCGACGCCGTCCAGGACGAGGTGCTCGCGGTACGCCTTGACGAGGCCTTCGACGTGCAGCATGACGATCTCCTCTACGTTGGAGAAACGATCTACAGCGTAGAATAGTTCTACGACGTAGACAAGAGGTTCCCGGAAGTCCGCTCACCGGCGACGACGCCGTTCGTTGGGACTTAGGTCACGGGCGGTGGCTAGACTGCCGCCCTCCGCAAGCACCGCAGCCTGCGGTTCCGTGGCCACGAGCCACCTGGTCGGAGGGGGACACATGCTCCATCTCGACGCCACGAGCGTCGCCATCGTCACCGTCGTCGCGGTGCTCGCCGTCGCGGCGCTGGTGCTGGCTGTGGTGCTCGCGCGTCAGGTGCTGGCGGCCGACGAGGGCACGCCCCGCATGCAGGACATCGCCCGGGCCGTGCAGGAGGGCGCCACCGCGTTCCTCCGCCGGCAGCTGCGGACGCTGGCGATGTTCGCCCTCGTGGTCGTCGTGCTGCTGTTCCTGCTGCCCGGCGGTGGCGCGGTGAAAGCCGGGCGGGCGGTGTCCTTCCTGTTCGGCGCAGCGTTCTCGGCGACCATCGGCTTCCTCGGCATGTGGCTGGCGACGCGCGCCAACCTGCGTGTCGCGGCGGCGGCGTCCCGGCCCGGGGGGCGCGCCGAGGGCGCGCGCATCGCGTTCCGCACCGGTGGCGTCGTCGGGATGTCGGTCGTCGGCCTCGGCCTGCTGGGCGCGAGCGTCGTCGTGCTCGTCTTCGGCTCGGACGCGCCCGCCGCGCTCGAGGGCTTCGGCGTCGGCGCCGCCCTGCTGGCGATGTTCATGCGCGTCGGCGGCGGGATCTTCACCAAGGCGGCCGACGTCGGCGCCGACCTGGTCGGCAAGGTGGAGCAGGGCATCCCGGAGGACGACCCGCGCAACGCGGCGACGATCGCGGACAACGTCGGAGACAACGTCGGCGACTGCGCCGGCATGGCCGCGGACCTGTTCGAGTCCTACGCGGTGACCCTGGTCGCCGCACTCATCCTCGGGAAGGCGGCGTTCGGCGAGCAGGGCATGGTGTTCCCGCTCGTCGTCACCGGCATCGGCGCGCTGGTCGCCGCCCTCGGGGTGGCGATCACGCGGGTGCGTGGTGAGGAGTCGGGACTGACGGCGATCAACCGCGGCTTCTACGTCTCGGCCCTGGTCGGCGTGGTGCTCGCCACGGTCGCGGCCTTCGCCTACCTGCCGTCGTCGTTCGCGGGGCTGACCGGCGGCACCGCCGGGCTGGAGTCGCACGGTGGCGACCCGCGGCTCGTCGCGATCGCCGCGGTGCTCGTCGGCGTGCTGCTCGCCGGGATCATCCTGTGGGTCACCGGCTACTTCACCAAGACGACGAGCAAGCCGACGCTGCACGTCGCGCGGACCACGCTCACCGGTCCTGCGACGGTGGTGCTGTCCGGCATCGGCGTCGGGTTCGAGTCCGCCGTCTACACCGCCGGCATCATCGCCGCCGCCATCTGCGCCGTGTTCCTCGTCGCCGGCGGCTCGGTGCCGCTCGCGCTGTTCCTCATCGCGCTCGCCGGCTGCGGTCTGCTCACCACCGTCGGCGTCATCGTCGCGATGGACACGTTCGGCCCGGTGAGCGACAACGCGCAGGGCATCGCCGAGATGTCCAAGGACGTCACGGAGGAGGGTGCGCGGATCCTCACCGACCTGGACGCGGTGGGCAACACGACGAAGGCCATCACCAAGGGCATCGCCATCGCCACGGCCGTCCTGGCGGCGACCGCGCTGTTCGGCTCCTACGCCGACGCGGTGAGCAACGCCGTCGGCTCGGTGACCGGCACCGTCACCGGCGACCTGGTGGGCGCGATGCTCGACTACGAGGTGATCTCGCCCATCACCCTGGTCGGCGTCATCCTGGGCGGTGCCACGGTGTTCCTGTTCTCCGGGCTGGCGATCGACGCGGTCACCCGCGCGGCGGGGTCCATCGTGTTCGAGGTGCGCCGCCAGTTCCGCGACCACCCCGGCATCCTGTCCGGCGCCGAGCGCCCGGAGTACGGCAAGGTCGTCGACATCTGCACCCGTGACTCGCTGCGCGAGCTGGCGACGCCCGGCCTGCTCGCCGCGTCCGCGCCGATCGCCGTCGGGTTCGGCCTGGGCATCGGGCCGCTGGCCGGCTTCCTCGGAGGGGCGATCGCGGCCGGCGTGCTGATGGCAGTGTTCCTCGCCAACTCCGGCGGCGCCTGGGACAACGCGAAGAAGATCGTCGAGGACGGCCACTACGGCGGCAAGGGCTCGGCGGCGCACGCCGCCGCGGTCATCGGCGACACCATCGGCGACCCGTTCAAGGACACCGCCGGCCCGGCGATCAACCCGCTGATCAAGGTGATGAACCTGGTCGCGCTGCTGGTCGCGCCGGCGGTGGTGTCGGTCTCCGTGGGGGACGGCGCCAGCACCGCGCTGCGGCTGACCATCGCGGTCGCCGCCGGGCTGGTGGCCCTGGGTGCGGTCGCCGTGTCGCGGGTGCGGGCGGCGCGGGCCGACCGCGAGGGCCGGCTCGAGGTCGAGACCGCGCTGGCGGGTGCCGAGCCGCTGGACATCGTGCTGCACGACGAGGAGGCGCGCGCCGCGCACGGCCCGCACGCGTAGCGGGGGCCCGACGAGACCGGCTCAGGACGGTGTCAGGGCCACGATCCGCATCGTCGAGTCGTCGCGGTAGCAGGTCTGCAGCAGGATCTGGCCGTTCAGGCCGGACGCGGCGCTGTAGTGCGAGCCCTTGGCGACGTCGCGCGCGTCGGTGACCGTCCACGTCGCGCCGTCGATCCGGACCAGGTCGCCCAGGTGCAGGCCGAGGATCGGCGTGCCGCCGCAGCCGCGATGGATCGGGTAGTACGGCTTGCCGTCGACGTTCTCGTACCAGCGCGTCAGGCCGCCGGCGCACGCGTCGACGGCGTCCTGGCCGCCCGCGTTGACCACGGTCGTGCGCCACTTCACCGCAGGCGCCGCCGGTGAGGCGGCCGCGGTGGTGGCGGGCTGGTTCGTCGGCTGCTTCGGCTTGGCGACCGGCTTGTGCGCGGCCTGGGTGGCGGCCTGCTGGGCCGCTGCCGCCTGCTG
>CAZFTZ010000198.1:0-17363 GCA_964521875.1 uncultured Cellulomonas sp.
ACGGTGTGGGGCATCGACTCGTTCGACCAGTGGGGCGTCGAGCTCGGCAAGAAGCTGGCGCTGGAGATCGCCCCCGCGCTCACCGGTGACACCGCCGCCCTGTCCGCCCAGGACCCCTCCACCCGCTCCCTCATCGAGCGCTACCTCGACATGCGCCACTGATCCCGCTGCGCCAGATCGGTGGTTCGGCTCCGGATCGGTGCATCCATCCACCGAATCCGAGCCGAAGCACCGAGTTGGCGAGTGAGAGGGTGGGGGCGTGGTGGCGGAGCCGGTGGTGCGGGCACGGGTGGATGCCTGGACGTGGGCCGTCCGGCTGTTCCCCACCAGGTCGCAGGCGGCCGCCGCGGTCAAGGCAGGCCACGTGCGGGTCAACGGCGAGCGCGCCAAGCCCGCGACGATCGTCGTTCCTGGTGACGAGGTGCACGTGCGGGGCGGCGGCATGCGCGAACGGCTCGTCGTCGTGCAGCGCCTGATCGTCAAGCGCGTCGGTGCCGACGTCGCGGCAGCCTGCTACCTCGACCATTCGCCGCCGGTGGTGCCGCGCGAGCGCATCCCGATGCTGGGGCTCCGGGACCGCGGCACCGGCCGCCCGACGAAGCGCGAGCGCCGGCTCACCGACCGGCTGCGCGGCCGCTGACGTCAGGCACCCGGCCCCGGCCCGCCGACCGGCTGCGCGGCCGGTCGAGCCGCCGACTTCGGTGCCTCGGTGCCGGATCGGTGCATCGATCCACCGATCCGGCACGCAAGCACCGAGCTGGCGTCACGGTGACCGGGCGCCCGGGGCGCGGCCGTCCGCGTCGCCGGCTGCCGGGACACCCACCCCCAGCCGGTCGGCGAGCGCCATCGCGTCGAACGGGGCGCGCACCTTGACGTCGTTGTCGAAGTAGACGACGACGTCGCGACCGTCGCGCGTCCAGCCGCGCACACGGCGTGCCCAGCGGTCGAGCGCCTCGTCGTCGTAGCCGGAGGTGTAGAGCTCGACGTCGCCGTGCAGCCGGGCGTACGCGAAGTCCGCCGTCGGCTCGTCGATCAGCGGCCACCGGCCGGCGGTGTCGGCCACCACGATCGCGACGTGGTGCCGTCGGGCGAGTGCGATGAACGCCGGGTCGCGGAACGACTCGTGGCGCACCTCGATCGCATGGCGCAGCGGCCGGTCGGCGTCCACCCGCATCCAGGCGCGTGCCCTGAGCTTCTCGTCGTGCGCGCGCGCCAGCCGGGACGCCGCCGCGGCGCTGCGCGGCAGCAGCGCGAAGAACTCGCCGAGCACGGCCTCGTCGAACCGGAACGTCCCGGGGAGCTGCCACAGCACCGGGCCCAGCCGTGGGCCGAGCGCGAGCACACCGCTGGCGAAGAAGTTCGCCAACGCGGTCCGCACGCCCGCCAGCCGCTTCATGTGCGTGACGAACCGGCCGCCCTTGACGGCGAACACGAAGTCGTCGGGGGTCGCCGCCGCCCAGGCGCGGTACCGCTCCGGCCGCTGCAGCGAGTAGAACGAGCCGTTGATCTCCACCGTGCGCAGCCGGGACGCGACGTACTCCAGCTCGGCGCGCTGCGGCAGCCCCTTCGGGTAGAACTCCCCGCGCCACGGCGGGTACCGCCACCCGGAGATCCCGACCCGCACGTCCGCCACCACGGCAGTGTGCGCACGACGAGCGCGGGCGCGCTCGGGCAAGGACGGTCCGTTGCACGACGAGCGCCCGACGAGCGCCCGACGAGCCGGCCGCCGCGACGCGGCAGACTTGACCCGTGGACACCCCCCGCATGAACGTCGAGTCGTTCAACCTCGACCACCGCACCGTCAAGGCCCCGTACGTCCGCCTCGCGGACCGCAAGGTGCTCCCCCACGGCGACGTGCTGGTCAAGTACGACCTCCGCTTCGCCCAGCCGAACAAGGCGCACCTCGAGATGGACACCGTCCACTCGATCGAGCACCTCTTCGCCGAGAAGAGCCGCAACCACTCCGACAAGGTGATCGACTTCTCGCCGATGGGCTGCCAGACCGGCTTCTACCTCATCCTGTCCGGCGACTGGGAGTACGACGACGTCCTGGCGCTGGTCGAGGCGACCCTCACCGACATCCTGTCCGCGACCGAGGTGCCCGCCGCCAACGAGGTCCAGTGCGGCTGGGGCGCCCACCACACGCTCGCCGGCGCGCAGGCCGCCGCCCGCGAGTTCCTCGCCCAGCGCGACGAGTGGTCACAGGTGACCGCGTGAACGCACCCGTCGCCGTCTTCGTCGCGATGGCGGAGGAGGCGGCCCCGTTCGTCGCGCGCGCCGAGTCCCAGAGCACCGAGGACGTGGTGGGTGGCGCACGGTTGCAGCCGCTCACGATCGCCGGGCGGGACGTGCTGCTGGTCACCACGGGGATCGGGCTGGTCAACGCGGCGACGGCGGCCGCCGTGGTGGCGGCGCGCACCCGGCCGGCCGCGCTCGTCAGCTCAGGCAGCGCCGGCGGGCTCGGTGACGGGGTCCGGGTCGGCGACGTGGTAGCCGGCACGTCGTACGCCTACTCGCGAGCCGACGCGCGCGCGTTCGGGTACGTCATGGGTCAGGTGCCGGGCATGCCCGCGACGTTCGCCGCCGACCACCGCCTGATCGGCGCGGCCGAGGCGTACCAGGGCGGGCTGTCGGTGCGCGCCGGCGAGGTGGTGTCCGGTGACACGTTCGTCGACGGGCCGCTGGTCGACGAGGTCCGCCGCGACTTCCCCGGCGCGCTGGCCACCGACATGGAGTCGACCGCGCTGGCGCACACCGCGCACCTGTTCGCGCTGCCGTTCGTCTCGGTGCGCGGCATCAGCGACCTGTGCGGCGTGGTCGAGTTCGGCGAGCACGTGGACGACGCGGCGGACCGCGCCGCCGAGGTCGTCGTCGGCCTGCTGCAGCGCCTGGACTGACCCGGCGCCGAGCCGGGTCACGGTCACCGGAGCTACCGTGCGGTGGTGAGCCGGCGCCGGCGGGACGTCGTGGTCTTCGACCTCGAGGAGTCTGGCGCGCCGCGCACCGCCGACGGGCCCTCACCCTCCGGGACCGGACATCCGGGGGCGGTGTCCGACGAGGTCACGGCGCCGCCGGCCGACGCCGCGCGACGGCCGGCACGGCGTTTCCGCGAGGCGGCCGTCGCCGGTGCGGTCGTCGTGCTCGCCGTCGCCGCCTGGGGCGTCACCACCACGGTCCACGAGCACCAGCGCGAGCAGCGGCTGCTCACCGCACCCGGCGGCGTGCTCTCGCTCGCCGACCCGCCGGCGACGGCGTGGACCGCCGGCACCGACGGGGCCGACGCGACCGCCTTCATGCCCGGGCTCGTCGTGGTCCGGCGGGGCACCGCGCTCGTCGGGCTCGACGCAGCGACCGGGGAGCCGCGGTGGCAGGCGGAGGTGGGTGGCGACCCGGTGTGCGGGCTGTCGCTGTGGGGTCGCGGGACCACCGCCGCGGTCGTCGACCCGCTGGTGTGCTGGAGCGGCCCGAACGCGGCCCACGCCACCGTCACCGTGGTGCACGCGGACGGCGAGGCGTCGACCCGGGACCTGGCCGACCCGTTCGCCGGCGCCGCGGGGACGGCGGACGGCGGGCTCGTCACGGTGCGGCGCATCGGTGCAGTCCCACCTCCGCCGGACGCGATCGTCACCCCGGTCCCCAGCGGCGGGTACGACGTCGCCGGCTCGGTGACGCAGGGCCAGGACGTCGCGGTGCGCCTCGAGGACGCCGTGACCGGCACCGTGCGGTGGGAGCGGACGATCCCCTTCCGGCCCGTGCCGGACGCCGTGTCCTGCGGCATCGCGGTGCACCGGACCGACGAGGGCGGCGAGCTGGCGACGGTCGACACCGCCCAGGTGGGCGTCAGCACGTATCCCGGGCTCGTCGTCGTCCAGGGCTGCGGCATCCAGGGTGCGTTCGCGCTGGACGGCACTCCGATGAGCGACACGACGGCGTCCGCCTGGTCGTGGGCCGAGCCGTACGTCGACGGCGGCGTCCTGGAGCAGGTCGGCGCCTACACGCCGGACGCCGAGGCGACGAGCCTGCTGCACGGGCCGGACGGCGCCGGTGTGACGACGTTCCCGGTGCCCGTGCTGCAGCCCGCGGCGACGGACGGCACCAGCTCCGACCTGGTGCTCACCGGCTCGGCCGGTGAGCCGCTGCAGGGACGCGGACGCGACGGCACGCTGCGCTGGCAGGCCGCGCACCCGTACACCGCCGTGGGGGTGCGCACCAGCGGCGTCATCCCCGTGTTGGGCTCCGACGGGGGGGTCGCCGCCCTCGACCCGCGCACCGGTGCCGAGCTGTGGTCCGAGGACGGGGTGCTGTCCGGCGATCCCGCGGCGGGCAGTCCCGGCTACGTGATGTCGGCGTTCACCGACGGGTCGGTCGCGATGCTGGCGGTGGTGCGCAACGACACGAGCAGCTCCACCGAGCTGGTCGCGGTCGACCTCGCCACCGGCGACGTGCGCTGGCGCACCCCGGCGGCCGCCGGCTGGCCGTTCCTGACGGCGGTGCACGGGCGGCTGGTCGAGGTCGTCGGGGGCCAGGGTTCGCGTCTCGACAGCGACGGCGCCGGCGGCACCATCCGCACCTCGCCCGGGACCGTGACGGCCTTCGAGTGACCCCGGCGTCTCAGCGCGCCGGGTCGAGCAACGGCCGCCCGTCCGGCGTCAGGCCCGCCGCGGCCCGGGTGCGGGCGTTGGCGTGCACCGACCAGCGCGGCACGGTCGCCTGCATCACGGCCGCGGCCAGCACGCCCATCGCGCCCATGACGACGGCGCCACCGGCCAGGCTGCCCAGCGCGGCACCCGCGGCGATCACCAGCGGCCCGGCGGCGCCACCGGGGTCGGTGAACAGCCGCCACACGCCGAGGAACTGCGCCCTTGCCGCGGGCGGCGCGACGTCCGCGCCGAGCGTCATGATCATCCCGGCGCCGATGCCGTTGGCCAGGCCCATCGCCATCGCGACGACGGCGAGCCAGGCGCCCGTCGAGGCCAGCGGGAGCAGCAGCAGCGTCAGACCGAGCGCCACCATCGACGGCACCGCGACCCACAGCCGGCCCCGCCGGTCCATCAGCTTGCCCGCCGGGTAGAACACCGCGGTGTCCACCAGACCGGACAAGCCGTAGACCAGGCTCGTCGTCGCGGGGGCCAGTGCCAGGTGCTCGCCCCAGAGCGGGATGACCACCTGCCGCGCCGCGCGCGTCGCACCGACCAGCAGGATCGCGACGCCGAGCTGGGCGAACACCGCCTTGTGCTCGACGAGCACCCGCCACAGCGACGCCGGAGCCCCGCCGGCCGGCACCGCGCGGCCCGGGGCGTCGACGTCCGGCACCACTGCGACGACCACCCCGGCGGCGACCGTCACCACGAGCGCGAACCAGAACACCCCGACCGTCCCGGTCAGGTGCACCACCGCCGCGCCGAGGAACGGCCCGACGAACATCCCGATGCGCCCCACGCCGCCGAGCGTCGACAGCGCCCGGGCGCGGAACAGCGGCGGCGTGATCTCCGTGAGGTACGCCTGCCGCGCGAGCATGTAGACGGAGTTCGTCATGCCGGTGAGCAGCACGCCGGCACCGAACAGCACCGGCTCGCGCGCCAGGCCGCACGCGATCAGCGTCGCGGTGGTGGCCACCGTGGCGAGCATCAGCGCCCGCCGGTCACCGACGCGGGCCGCCAGGGCGCCCGCCGGCGCATCCCCGACGATCTGGCCGACGGCGAGCAGCGCCGCGAGCACACCGGCGCCGCCGAGCGTGGTGCCCAGCTCGACCGAGCGGACCGCGATCATCGGCGTGATCGCGCCGATGCCGACCTCGAAGCAGAGCGCGGGGAGGAAGACACCCAGGACCGCCTGCCGCGTGAGGAACCCGCCGGTCGCGTTCGGCGCCGCCGTCGCGCTCGCCGTCATCGTTCGAAGGCCGCCGCGGGGTCGTCGGACAGCGCGTGCTCCATCCGGGCCCGCATGTGGGGCTGCATCGGCGGCAGGTCGTCCAGGTCGAACCACGCCGCGTCGGTGTTCTCCCCGTCCGCGGGACGAGGCTGCCCGGAGACGTACCGGCACCGGAACGTCAGGTCGATGTACTGGGAGAGGTCGCCGTTGGCGTAGGCGATCGGCTCGGTGACGCCCACCGACGCAAGGCGGACCGCCTCGGCGACGACCGCCGCCTCCTCGAGCACCTCGCGTGCGGCGGCGGCGGCGGGATGCTCCCCCGGGTCGACGATCCCGGTGACCGGCGTCCACTCCCCGTCGTCCGCCCGCCGCACCAGCAGCACCTGGTGGTCGCGCAGCACCACGGCGGTCACGCCGGTGAGCCACAGCGGGTCGTGGCCGATCTTCGCGCGGAGGGCGAGCACGAAGTCGGGGGTGGCCACGGACAGCGATGCTACGGCTCGACCTCGAAGCCGGACCAACCGGCCGGGTCCTCGTCGGCCACGACGACGCGCACGACCCGCGCCCAGCGCGGCCCCTGCCGCAGGCCCGCCACCAGCGCGTCGACCGCGGCCGGGTCGCCCTCGGCATGCACCTCGACCGTGCCGTCGTCGCGGTTGGTCACCCAGCCGCGCACGCCGAGCCGGGCGGCCTCACGTGCCGTCCACCAGCGGAACCCCACGCCCTGGACGTCACCGTGCACCACGGCCCGACGAGCGATCACACCCCCATGGTGGGGGATCAGGCCGGTCGCGGGGAGGGGACGGGTGCGTCCGCTCGCCGAGCGGCCGCCTTGGCCTGGTTCAGACGGGCCTCGCCCTCCCGGATCAGCTCGTCCGGCACCGCCGCACCCGCGACCGACCACACCACCGACGAGTGCAGCCACGGCCACGCCGACGGCGGGATCCCGCCGGAGGGTGTCATCAGCGACGTCACGAGCTGCTGCCGCAACGCGTCCGCCTGCGCGGCGGCGCGCAGGTCGTCGACCGGCGGCAGCGTGGCGAGCACGGCGAACCGGTCGCCGTCCACCCGCCCCGCCTCGCAGCCCGGCGGCAGCGCCTGCACCAGCCGCCGTGCCAGCTCGGCGAGCAAGGCGTCGCCGTTGACCTGCCCGTGGCGGGCGTCGATCAGCGCCATGCCGCGCACGTCGAGCAGCACCAGCACGACGCGTGCCCGCGAGGACGCGGCCATCTCGCAGCGGCGGCTCAGGCCGTGCCACGTCGACGGTCGTCCGGCCAGGCGCGTCAGCGGGTCGTGCGTCGAGCGCTGTGCCAGCGCGCCGACGAGGGCGAGCACCAGGTCGGCGGCGCTCGCCGACCCCCACTGCTCGCCGCGCACCAGCACCTCGTCGTACCTGTGCTCGCCCGAGCGCTCCATCGCCCTGGTCGCCACCTCCGCGACCGGGGAGGACGGTTCGACGACGAGCGGCGTCCAGTCGGTGACGTCGTGGGTGGGCCGGCGCAGCAGCACGGCGCGGCCGTACCCGAGCCGGCCGGTCATCGCACCGGTGAACCGCGCGCGCGTGATGAGGCCGACACGGTCGCCGCCCTCGTCGTCGTGCACCGCGACGCAGGACAGCGTCGGCTCGCGAAAGATCACCTCGAGGTCGCCCACCGGCAGGGCGGACCCGAGCAGGAGGACGGGGCGCGCCAGGTCCCCGGCGACGCCGGCCAGGTGACGGCCGGGCGCGGCGGTGTGCTGCGCCACCTCGGTGAGCTCGTCGTGCATGCCGGAAGTGTCGGCAGGACCTGGGATGACAAACCGGACCAAGCGGACGACCGGGTTCAGAGTTGGCCGGATGTTCACGCGCCGGTCACCCCCGCGCGCGGTGCGAGGCCCACACCCCTCGAGGGGCGCGCACGGCAGGATGGGGCGATGACCGCCACCGACCCGCCCACCACCGAGGTGCGGCGGCTGCGCTGCGCCCTGTTCGTCGACTTCGACAACGTCTACCTGGGCCTGCAGCGGCTCGACAGGAAGGCGGCGGAGGCGTTCGCCACCGATCCCGGGCACTGGCTGGCCGAGCTCGGCACCGGGACGGACCAGGACGGCCCGTTCGCCCGGCGGTTCCTGGTGCTGGCGTGCTACCTCAACCCGGCGGCGTTCTCGCAGTACCGGCCGTACTTCACCCGCGCCGGGTTCCAGGTGGTCGACTGCCCGTCGCTGACCCAGCAGGGCAAGTCCAGCGCCGACATCAACCTGGTGCTCGACGCGGTGGACGCCCTGGCCGCGCCGACGCGCTACGAGGAGTTCGTCATCGTGTCGGCCGACGCGGACTTCACGCCGCTGGCGCAGCGGTGCCGCGCCGCCGACCGTCGGGTGTCCATCATCACCGCCAGCCCGGCCGCCAGCGCGTACCGCGCCGTGGCGGACACGGTGGTGGGCGCGGACGCGTTCGTCGAGCTGGTGACGACGACCGACGGCCTGGCCGACGACGAGCCCGCGCTGCCCGCGCCACCCGCACCTGCCCCGGTCGCCGCCGGCTCCCCGAGGGCGCGACGGAAGCCGCCGAGCACGACGCCGCCGTCGACCGCGACGGCACCGGCCGACACCGCTCCGGCGCCCGTGGACTCGTCGGTGGCCCCTCCGCCGTCGGTCTCGGCAGCGGCGTCCGGCGGGGTGCCGACCTCGTCCCTCGCCAGGCGTGCGGTGCGCCAGCTGGTGCGCACCGCGGACCGGCCGGTGTCGCTCGGGACGGCCGCTCAGGTGGCCCAGCAGGCCGACCCCGCGCTGCCCGGGTCGTCCTGGGGCGGGGCACGCACGTTCGCCGGCTGGCTGGCGCGCGAGCTGCCGGACCTCGGGATGACAGCCCGGCCGCCGGGCTACGTGTGGGACCCCAAGCGGTTCGACGAGGACGACCTGCCGGGCGCCGTCACGGTCAAGGACCCGAGCGCCCTGCAGCGTCAGGTGGTGGCCGTCACCGACGTCCCCGGCCTGTCGCAGGCCGACTACCGCGAGCTGCTCACCCGGTTGGCCGACGACGTCGCCCACCATGCGTTCGACCGCGCCGAGACCGCCCGCCGCGTCCGCGACGCCTGCCAGAAGGCGGGTGCGAAGGTGGGCCGGGCGTCGGTGAACTTCGTCGTCTCCGGGATCCTCTACGGCGACGCCGACCTCGCCGCCAAGCCGCAGGCCGCCCAGCTCGCGAAGGCCTGGGCGGACAACGTCGTCGGGCTGGCGCGTGGCGCGCGCATGGAGCTGACGAAGGCCGACGAGCGCGCGATCCGCGCCTGGGTGGGCGGCGGCCTGCTCGACTGAGCTCACGGGCGCCGGGCGAGGAAGCTCTCCACCAGGCGGGCCAGCTGCTCGGGGTGGGTCACCGGGAGCATGTGACCGGCGTGCTCGACGGTCGCCAGCAGCGCCGCCGGCAGGCTGCTCGCGATGAGGCGGGTGTGGTCGGGCCGGACCACGTCCCGGCGCCCGGCGACGACGAGCGCGGGCACGCCGACACGCGCCAGGTCGGACGGGTCGATGTGCGGGTCGTCGGTCATCAGCGCCCAGCGCTCCTCCGCGGCGCGGGCCCGCCGCGACACCCGGCCCACCTGGTGCAGCACCACGTGCACCGCGCGCATCGGCAGCAGCGTGCTCGCCTTCAGCCCGTCCGGGAACAGGTTGGCGCCGACGACGACGAGCGCGCCGATGCGCCCTGGGTGGCGCAGCGCCAGCTCGAGGGCGATGTTCCCGCCGTCCGAGAAGCCGAGCAGGTCGACGCCCGCCAGCCCGAGCGCCGCGAGGGCGTCGTCGACGTCGTCGGCCATCCGCGCGATCGTCAGCGGACCGTCGCCGCGCGGGCTGACACCGTGACCGCGCGAGTCCAGCGCCACCAGCCGGCGCTGCGACACCAGCAGCGGCACCATCCGGTCGAACACGCGGTGCGACTCGCCGTTGCCGTGCAGCAGCACCAGCGGGCGGCCGGTCCCGGTCTGTTCCGCCCACAGCGGCCCGGCCATCACACCCACGTCTCCGACCCTAGGCCGCCTGCCTGGGACCGGTGGGCCGTCGGGAGGTCTCTACGCTCGCCGCAGCTCCACGAGGACCTCGTCGTGCGCGGTCTGCGGGAACATGTCCAGCAGCCGGGCGCGCACCGGGCGCAGCGACGGCATCGCCGCCAGGTCGCTCGCCAGCGACTCCGCGTGGCACGACGAGTACAGGACGCGCGGCACGCCCGACGACTCCAGCCAGCCCGCGAGCGCCGCTCCGATCCCCCGCCGCGGCGGGTTGACCACGACGACCTCGGGCCGCTCGGCGGCGGACGACCCCACGGCGAACGCCGTCGCGTCCTCGGCGACGAACTCGACGTCCGCCAGCCCCGCGCACGCCGCCGACGCACGCGCCCCTGCCACCGCCGCCTCGCTGGTCTCCACCCCCAGCACGTGCCGGCCGGGCGCGGCGGCGTGCAGCCCGAAGCCCCCGACGCCGCAGTAGAGGTCCCACAGCGACTCCGCCGGCTCGTCGGCCAGCCACGTCGCGGCCTGCCGGTAGAGCGCGGCGGCGACCGCGGAGTTCGTCTGGAAGAAGCCGTGCGGCCGCAGCCACAGCTCGATCCCGTTGAGCCGCATCCGCAGCGCCGACGCCTCGGTCAGCAGGATCTCCCGCTCGCCCTCGAGCAGGGCCGCGTGGGCGGGCAGCACGTTGACGGAGGCGACCGCGACGTTCGGCAGCTCGGCGAGCAGCGACGGCAGGTGCTTGCGGATCCGGGCCAGCGCCTCGGTGGAGCGCAGCACGAACCGCACCATGAGCTCGCCGTCCGGCGACACCGTCACCAGCAGGTGCTTGAGCTCCCCGCGCCGGGCCGGCACGTCGTAGGGCACCAGACCCGTGCGCGTGACGAAGGCCGCGAGCGCGGGGAAGGCCGCCGCCAGCCGCTGGTCGTACAGCAGGCAGTCCTGCAGGTCGACGCCGTGGTGGTCGGCGTCGAGGATGCCCAGCGTCGGGTGCTCCACGGTGCCGCCGACGACGAGCTTGGCCTTGTTGCGGTAGCCGGCCGGGACCGACGCCACCGGCGGCTCCCAGACCAGGTCGCCGAAGCCCGCCAGCAGCCCCTCGGCGTGCGCGGCCTTGCCGGCGAGCTGCTCGTGGTACGGCAGCGCCAGCAAGGTGCACGACCGGCACCGGCCGTCGGCGTAGGCGGGGCAGAACATCCTCCGAGGGTACGGAACGGCCCAAGGGACGGACGGCCCGAGGGCCGGCCGGGGCGCCGTCGCAGGATGGGTGCGACGACGACGAAGGAGACTGGCGTGCCTCTCATCGGTGACTCCGACCTGGACGTCCTGCCGCTGGCGGTGGGCGGCAACGTGTTCGGCTGGACGGCCGACGAGCCGACGAGCTTCGCGATCCTCGACGCGTTCACGCAGGCGCCGGGCATCTCGATCGACACCGCGGACGGCTACAGCCACTGGGTTCCCGGGCACACCGGCGGGGAGAGCGAGACGATCGTCGGCCGCTGGCTCGCCGCCCGGCCGGGCAGGCGCGACGCGGTGTTGCTGGCGACCAAGGTGTCCAGCCACCCGCAGTTCCGCGGGCTGGCGGGTGCGAACGTGGCAGCCGCGGCGCGGGCCTCGCTGCGGCGGCTGCAGACCGACCGGATCGACCTCTACTGGGCGCACCACGACGACACCTCGGTGCCGCTGGCCGAGACCGCGGCCGCGTTCTCGCGGCTGGTCGACGAGGGGCTGGTCCGCTGGATCGGGCTGTCGAACTACTCGGCGGAGCGTATCGACGAGTGGTGCGCGATCGCGCAGCGGGACGGACTGCACCTACCGGTCGCGCACCAGCCCGGCTACAACCTGCTCGACCGCGGCTACGAGACGGCGTCTCGCCCCGCGGCGGAGCGGCACCATCTCGGCGTGCTGCCGTACTACGGGCTCGCCTCCGGCTTCCTCACCGGCAAGTACCGGCCCGACGAGCCGACGCCCGCCTCCGCCCGCGCGGACCGGATGGGGCACTACTCCACCGAGCGCGGCTGGCGCGTGCTCGCGGCGCTGGACGAGGTCGCGGCGGCGCACGGCGCCGAGGTGGCCTCGGTGGCGCTGGCCTGGCTGCGCGTCCAGCCGACTGTCGTCGCGCCGATCGCCAGCGCCAGCCACCCCGAGCAGGTCCCCGCCCTGCTCGCCTCCACGATGCTCGAGCTGGCGCCCGACGAGCTCGCCGCCCTCACCGCCGCCTCCGCCTGACGTGCGACAGTGAGCCGGTGCGGCTCACGCAGTGGGTGACGGGGCAGGACGAGCGCACCGCGCTGCGCCGGCTGCGCCGGGCCTTGCCGCGCCGGGGTGACACCGGCACCGAGGCGGGCCGCACCCGCGCCGAGCTGGACGACGTCGTGGCGCGCGCGCTCGGCCTCGAGGTGCACGACGAGCAGTGGCTGGCCGTGCTCGCGCTGCAGGACGGTCGCGTCGTCGACCTGGACACCGGCGAGGGCAAGACGCTCGTCGGCGCGCTGGCCTCGGTGCTCGCGGTGCGGGACGGGCGGCGCGTCCACGTCGCCACCGTCAACGACTACCTCGCCGCCCGTGACGCCGTCTGGATGGGTCCGGTCTACGAGGCGGCGGGCGTCACGGTCGCCTCCGTCACCGCCACCACGCCGCCCGACGAGCGCCGGGCCGCGTACCGGCATGACGTCGTGTACGCGCCTCTCACCGAGGTCGGCTTCGACCTGCTGCGCGACGGGCTCGTCGAGCGCCCGGAGGACCGCGTCCTCGACGGCCTGGACCACCTGGTGGTCGACGAGATCGACTGCCTGCTCGTCGACCAGGCGCGCATCCCGCTCGTCGTCGCCGGTGCCTGGGGCGAGCGTGAGGGCGACCTCGCGCTGCGTGCCGCGGAGGTGGTCGAGGCGCTGGTGCCGGGCGCGGACTTCCAGCTGGACGAGGGCCGCACCGCGGTGTGGCTCACCGACCGCGGCACCGACCTCGTCGAGCGGTCCTTCGGCGGTGCCGAGCTGTACGACGAAGGCGGCACCGCGACCCTCACCGCGATCAACCTGGCGCTGCACGCACGCGCCCTCGTCGCGCGCGACGTGGACTACCTCGTGGTGGACGGCACGGTGAGGCTCGTCGACACCGCCCGCGGGCGGGTGGCGCACCAGCGGCGCTGGCCGGACGGGCTGCAGGAGGCGGTGGAGGTCCGGGAGCGGCTGCAGCGCTCCGAAGCCGGCGTCGTCCTCGACCAGACGACGGTCCCGGCGCTGACGCTGGCGTACCGGTCGGTGGTCGGGATGAGCGGCACCGCGGCGGGCGCGCGCGAGGAGCTCGACGCGCTGTACCGGCTCCAGGTGGTGCGGGTCGCACCGCACTCGCCGTGCGTGCGGGCCGACGAGCCGGTGCGGGTGTTCGCCACCGGCGAGGACGCCGACCGCGCGCTCGTCGGGCGCACCTCCGAGGCGCACCGCGTCGGCCGGCCGGTGCTCGTCGGGACGCAGTCCGTCGCCGCCTCCGAGCAGGTCGCCGCGCTGCTGGATGCTGCCGGGGTGCCGCACGTCGTCCTCAACGCGAAGAACGACGCCGCCGAGGCGGCGACGGTCGCGCGCGCCGGCGAGGTCGGCACGGTCACCGTCTCGACGCAGATGGCCGGGCGAGGCACCGACATCCGGCTGGGTGCCGGCGCCGCGGAGCGTGGCGGGCTGCTGGTGCTGGCTCGCGGCCTGTACCCGAGCTCCCGGCTGGACGACCAGCTGCGCGGACGGTCGGGCCGGCAGGGCGACCCCGGCGGCTCGGCGGTGTACGCGGCGCTGGACGACGACCTCGTCGCCGCCTCGTCGGACGCCGAGTGGTCCGCGCACGCAGGGCCTGACGGCGAGGTCGAGGCGCGCAGCGCACGCTCGCTCGTCGTCCACGCCCAGCGGGTCGCGGAGGGCTCCGACCTGGCGACCTTGCAGCAGACCTGGCGCTACCACGCGGTGGTCGCCGCGCAGCGAGCGGCGGTGCAGGCCGAACGGGCGCGCATCCTCGAGCGGGACGACGACCTGTGGCGCGCCGTGCGGCTTGCCGTGCTGGACCGCGCGTGGAGCGACCACCTCGGCCTGCTCACCGACCTGCGCGAGTCGGTGCACCTGCGGGTCGTCGCGCGGATGAACCCGTGGCTCACGTTCAACCACGACGCCGAGGAGGCGTTCGCACCCCTGCTCGACGACGCGCGCGACGAGGCCGACCGGCTGGTCTCGTCGTCACCGGACGCCACGTCGCTCGCCGACCTCGGCCTGCGGCGACCGTCCGCGACGTGGACCTACCTGGTCCACGACCTGGTGCTGGGTGACGACGTCGACCGCGCGACGCGCGCGCTGCGTCGCGGCCTGGACCGGCTCAGCGGTCGCGGCCCCGAGGAGGTCAGCGGTCGTTCCGGAGCCGACTGAGCGGGATGCCGAAGATCGACGGCGCGGGCTCGGCGAGCTCGTCGTACCCCGCCTCGACCGCGGGGAACCCACCGTCCGGCTCGGGCCCGACCCACACCCTCCAGTACCGGCCGTCGAAGTAGACCCGCCCGGTTGCGGTCAGTGGTGCCTTGCCGGCGCCGGCGAGCTGCCCGCGCAGCACTGCCAGGTGCGACGTCGGCACGAAGCCGACGAACCGGTTGCGCCACTCGACGACCACCCGCTCGGCCACCCCGGAGTCGAACCGCACCTCGACGGCGACCGGGGTCGCCTTGCCCTCCCCGGCGCGCAGCGCGGACCGGATCGCCTGCTGCAGTGCGGGCGCCTCGGTCGCGACGAACCCCTCGCCGACGTCGGCGACGACGGGCGGCTCACGATGCCGGAACGGGGTCACGGAGGCATCGTCCCACCCTCCGGCGCCCGACCCGCACCCGGACGGGTCACCGGCAACCCACAGGTTTCGGCCCCCGGAGAGGTAACGTCACCGAGGCGCCTTCGGCGCACGGTGAGACGGGAGCGCACACGTGACGGTCGGTGTCGAGGGCGGGGCGGGCTCGATCCTCGACGCCCCTCGCGCCGGGGCGCACCTGCGGGTCGTCGTCGTGATCCCGTGCCTGGACGACGCGCGCTTCCTCGCGGCCTGCCTCGACGCGCTCACCCACCAGACGCGCCGGGCCGACGAGGTGGTCGTGGTCGACAACGGCTCCACCGACGGCAGCCAGGACGTGGCGCGCCGGGCCGGCGTGACGCTGGTCCACGAGAAGCGCCGCGGCATCTGGCCCGCGGCCTCCCGCGGCTACGACGTGGCGAGCCGCACCGCGGACGTCATCGCGCGCGTCGACGCCGACTCGGTCCCGCCGGCCGACTGGGTGGCGCGGGTGGCCGGGGCGTTCGAGGCGGACCCGCGGCTCGACGCGCTCACCGGCTCGGCGCAGTTCTACGGCGGCAACCGGCTGATGCACTACCTCGGCGAGCACTGGTACATCGGGCTGATGTACAAGGTACTGACGCCGGCGTTCGGCCACGCGCCGGTGTTCGGGTCGAACTTCGCGATGCGGACCGCGCTGTGGCGCCGGCTGCGCACCCGGGTGCTGCGCACCGACCCGACGGTGCACGACGACCTGGACCTGTCCATCAGGTTCCCGGCCGGCACGAGGGTCGTGTACGACCCGACCTTGACGATGCCGGTGTCCGCGCGGCCGTTCGCGACACCGGCGGCGCTCGGCACACGGCTGCACAAGGCGTACGTCACCTTCCACGCCTCGTGGCCCGCCGCCGCGCCGTGGGTCAAGCGCGGCTGGGGACAGCGGGTGACCGACCGGGTGCGCGAGCGGGTCTCGTCGTAGCCGCGGTCCGCTACGCGCCGCCGCCGCGATCGGCGGCGGCGAGGAACTCGACCAGGTCGGCCGCCATCTCGCGCGGGGTCGTCTCCATCGGCGAGTGGCCGGTGTGGTAGATCCGCACCTGGGCGCCGATCCGCTCCGCGAAGGCGCGGTGGCGCGCGGCGGTCCACAGGTCGCCGTGACCCGCGGTGACCAGCATCGGGATGCCGCTGACGAGCAGCTTGTCCTCCACGTCCGGCACGTGCATCATCGCCGCCATCGCGTCGACCACGGACTCGGTGCGGGTGTACCGCAGCCGGTGGCTCACCAGGCGGTAGCGGGCCGTCGTGGCGCGGTTGAGGTTCCAGCGCACGCCCCACGTCATGAGTCCGGCCGCGCCGCGCGCTCCGACGACGTGCCCCAGCGGGCCGATGACCCGCATCTTCGCCAGCGCGTTGCCGGCCACCGGCGGCGCGGAGACCAGCGTCAGGCTGCGCACCCACTCCCGGCGGCGCACGACGAGCTGCGTCGCAACCTCGCCCGCGAACGAGTAGCCGATGACGTGGGCCGGTCCGTAGGCGTCGAGCAGGGCGTCCGCGTCCGCCAGGTGCAGGGCGAGGTCGAACCTCCCGCCGGGCCGCGGCCCGGCGGCGTGCGACTGGTACTGCCCGGCGAGGTCGACGGCGACGACGTGGTGCCCGGCGCGGGCGAGCAGCGGCCCGACGAGGGCGAAGTCCTCCTTCGAGCCGGTGACGCCCGGCAGCGCCAGCACCGGCGTGCCGTCGTCGGGCCCCCACTCGGCGGTGGCGAGGAGGCCGCTCGGGGCGTCGAACGTGCCCAGGCGCGTGCCGGCCGGCAGCGTTACCCAGTCGAAGTCGCGGATCTGCTCCGTCGTCGGCCACTCGTCGGCCACCGGCACGTCGCCCATTCCGCCGTCGCCCTCCGTCCTGCCCGGGGCGCCGCCGCCGCGGCGCGTGCTGGCGCGAGGCTACCCGCGTCCAGCGACAGCGCTCCGGACGTGCGTCGTGTTCCCGGGGTGCGCTGGGCCGGGCGATGTCAGACCCCGGTGATGTACTTCGTCCGGGTGAGAGTGCTCCTTACCGAGCGTTGGTTCCAGCCAGGTGCAGGAGGTGCGAGGTGTCCGGTCAGGGCATCGCCGAGGGCGACACGCTCGTCGTGCCGTTGCTCCAGCGCGGCGACTTCGAGGTCGGCGGGCCCGGCGCGACCCTCGTCGCCACCCGCCTCGACGCCACCTCGACCCCGCCGCGCCTCGCGCTGACCGCCAAGGCCGCCGGCGAGGCCGACGACACGACGTTCACCGTCTCGTTCCATTACGGCCGGACCACCGAGCGGTTGGCGTTCTTCGTCGTGCCCAGGAACGCCGCGTAGCCCGCCGGTCAGGCGCACGCTCCGGCTGGGACGTACTCCTCGCCAACCCCGAGCCGCGCGTCGTAGCGGAACGGTCCCGACCGGTACACGACGGCGACGTCCGCGAAGGAGGCCCGCTGCGCGTCGTCGAGCCATAGGTGCAGGACGAGCGTCCCGCCGGTGCCGCGCGCCAGCCGTGCGCCCTCCACCGGGACGGAGCCGATCTCCGCGCCGGTGAGCGAAACGCCGTTCGGGTCGACCAGGTGGACCGACAGGACCGTGAGGTCGTCGGGCGCGCTGAACGGGATCCGCTGGGTCACGTCGCCCGGGCGGTCGACCCCCGTCACCATGCATCCCGCGGCGAGGCCGTTGGGCTCCCGGGCAGTCGCGAGAGGACC
>CAZFTZ010000199.1:0-6843 GCA_964521875.1 uncultured Cellulomonas sp.
CTACGTCGGCAAGGCGAAGAGCCTGCGCAACCGTCTCAACAGCTACTTCCAGGACATCGCCGGCCTGCACCCGCGCACCCAGACGATGGTCACCACCGCGGCCTCCGTGCAGTGGACCGTCGTCGGCACGGAGGTCGAGGCACTAGCCCTGGAGTACTCCTGGATCAAGGAGTTCGACCCGCGGTTCAACATCAAGTACCGCGACGACAAGAGCTACCCCTACCTCGCGGTGACGATGGCCGACGAGTTCCCGCGGGTGCAGGTGATGCGGGGCGCCAAGCGCAAGGGGACGCGCTACTTCGGCCCGTACGCGCACGCGTGGGCGATCCGCGAGACCGTCGACCTGCTGCTGCGGGTGTTCCCGGTGCGCACCTGCTCAGCGGGCGTGTTCAAGCGCGCGCACCAGCAGGGACGGCCGTGCCTGCTCGGGTACATCGACAAGTGCTCGGCACCGTGCGTCGGCCGGATCAGCCCGGAGGACCACCACCGGCTGGCGCAGGACTTCTGCGACTTCATGGCCGGCGACACCGCGCGGTTCACGCGGCGGCTCACCCAGGCGATGAAGGCCGCGGCGGCCGAGCTGGACTTCGAGCGCGCCGCCCGGCTGCGGGACGACATCGCGTCGCTGGAACGCGCCACGGAGCGCAACGCCGTGGTGCTCAAGGACGGCACCGATGCCGACATCTTCGCCCTGGCCGGCGACGAGCTCGAGGCGGCGGTCCAGGTGTTCCACGTCCGGGACGGCCGCATCCGTGGTCAGCGCGGCTGGGTGGTGGAGAAGGTCGAGGACGTCGACGACGCCGGCATGGTGGAGCGGCTGCTGGAGCAGGTGTACGGCTCGGCCGACGACGAGGGCGGGGACGGCGCCGCGGTGCCGCGCGAGGTGCTGGTACCGGTGCTGCCGGCCGACCTGGACCAGGTGCAGGCCTGGCTCACCGGGCTGCGCGGCGCCCGCGTCAGCGTGCGGGTCCCGCAGCGTGGCGACAAGCGGGAGCTGGCAGAGACGGTACGCCAGAACGCCGAGCACGCCCTGGCGCTCCACCGGACCCGCCGCGCCGGGGACCTGACCACCCGCAGCCAGGCGTTGCGCGAGATCCAGGAGGCCCTCGACCTGCCGAGCGCTCCGCTGCGCATCGAGTGCTACGACGTCTCGCACACGCAGGGGACGTACCAGTCGGCGTCGATGGTGGTGTTCGAGGACGGGCTGGCGCGCAAGAGCGAGTACCGGCTGTTCACCGTCCGGGGACCGGAGGGCGACGGCGCACGCGACGACACCGCCGCGATGCACGAGGTGATCACCCGCCGGGTCCGCCGCTACCTCGCCGAGCGCGCCGAGGCGGGCGACGTCGAGCTCGGCGACGGTCAGGTGGAGGACGACGAGGGCGTGCCGCTGCGGTCCGGGCCGGTCGACGAGCGGACCGGCAAGCCGGTGCGGTTCGCCTACCCGCCGAGTCTGGTCGTCGTCGACGGCGGCCCGCCGCAGGTCGCGGCGGCCGCTGCGGCGATGGCCGAGCTGGGCATCGACGACGTCGCGCTGTGCGGCCTGGCCAAGCGGCTGGAGGAGGTGTGGCTGCCGGGCGAGGAGTACCCGGTGATCCTGCAGCGCAGCTCCGAGGGCCTCTACCTGCTGCAGCGGCTGCGCGACGAGGCCCACCGGTTCGCGATCACCGCGCACCGCAAGCGGCGCAGCAAGGGCATGACGGTGTCGGTGCTCGACACGGTGCCCGGCGTCGGCCCTGCTCGGCGGGCCGCGCTGCTGAGGCACTTCGGCTCGGTGAAGCGGCTGCGCGCGGCGACCGCGGAGGAGATCGCGTCGCTGCCGGGCTTCGGCGTGCGGACGGCCCAGGCGGTGGTCGCGGCGCTCCGCGGCCCGACGAGCGGCGGCGGGCTGCCCGACGAGACGGCGGCGTCGCCCGACGAGGCCGGCGCCCCGCTCGCCGGCGGCACGCCGCAGCGCGCCGAGGGGGCCGACGAGCGTGCTGGCATGCTGGGCACATGACTGAGCCGCGCCCGGTGACCGTCCCGGCAGGCATCCCGGCCGTGGAGGCCAGCGCCACCGGGCCGGTGCTCGACCAGCCGCAGGTCATCGTCATCACCGGCATGTCAGGCGCGGGCCGCACCCGCGCCGCTGCGGTGCTGGAGGACCTCGGCTGGTACGTCGTCGACAACCTCCCGGCCCAGATGCTGGTGCACCTCGTCGGCATGCTGACGTCCGGCACCGCGGGCGGGCGGGCACAGCGGCTCGGCGCCGTGATCGACGTGCGTGGCGGTGAGTTCTTCGGTCACCTGCACGAGGCGCTCGACGAGGTGCAGGCCGGTGGCGTCGACCTGCGGGTGCTGTTCCTCGACGCATCCGACGAGACGCTCGTCCGGCGGTTCGAGCAGGTGCGCCGGCCGCACCCGCTGCAGGGCGAGGGGCGTGTGCTCGACGCGATCGCCGCCGAGCGCCGGCTGCTCGCGCCGTTGCGGGAGCGCGCCGACGTGGTCCTCGACACGTCCGAGCTGGCGCCGCAGGAGCTCGCCCGCACGGTGCGCGCGATGGCGCACGGCAACGGCGCGGACGCGCTGCGGATCTCGATCGTCTCCTTCGGCTTCAAGTACGGGGTGCCGGTCGACGCCGACCACGTCGTCGACGTGCGGTTCCTCGCCAACCCGTACTGGATCAGCGAGCTGAGGCACCTGTCCGGCCGGGACGCCCCGGTACGGGAGTTCGTGCTCGGCCTGCCGGGGGCACTGACCTTCGTCGACCGGTACGTCGCCGCGCTGGAGCCCGTGATCGAGGGCTACGTCCACGAGGAGAAGCACTACGTCACGATCGCGGTCGGCTGCACCGGCGGGAAGCACCGCTCGGTCGTGATCGCGGACGCCCTGGCGGCGCGGCTGCGGCAGAAGGGCCAGCACGTCTCGGTCAGCGCGCGGGACCTGGGCAAGGAATGACAGCCGAGCATCCCGTCGTCCCGGGCCCGGCCTGGGGTGGCGAGCGCGGCCCCGCCGTCGTCGCGCTCGGCGGCGGTCACGGCCTGTCGGCGAGCCTGGCCGCGCTGCGGCTGATGACGGACCGGATCACGGCGGTCGTCACGGTGGCCGACGACGGCGGCTCGTCGGGGCGGCTGCGCGAGGAGCTCGGCGTGCTGCCGCCCGGCGACCTGCGGATGGCGCTCGCCGCGCTGTGCGACGACTCCGACTGGGGCCGGCTGTGGCGCGACGTGATGCAGCACCGGTTCACCTCCGACGGGCCGCTGGACCGGCACGCCGTCGGCAACCTGCTGATCGTCGCGCTGTGGGAGATCCTGGGCGACCCGGTCGCCGGGCTCGACTGGGTGGGCCGACTGCTCGGTGCCCGGGGTCGTGTGCTGCCGATGGCTGCGGTACCGCTGCGGATCGAGGCGGACGTCGTCGGGCCGGACGGCCGCACCCGGCTGGTGGACGGCCAGAGCCACGTCGCGGTGGCCAAGGGCCGGATCGCCCAGGTGCGGCTCGACCCGCCGTCGCCACCGGCGTGCGCCGAGGCCGTCGAGGCGGTGCGCGCCGCCGACCTCGTCGTGCTCGGGCCGGGCTCCTGGTACACGTCGGTGCTGCCGCACCTGCTGGTGCCGGAGCTGCACGACGCCCTGGCGTCGAGCGGGGCGCGCACCGTCGTCACGCTCAACCTCCAGCCGGAGCGGATCGGCGAGACGATCGGCATGCCGGTGACCGACCACCTGGCCGCGCTCGTCGCGCGCGCGCCCGACCTGGCGATCGACGCGGTGGTGGTGGACCCCGGCGCGGTGGAGGACGTCGACGTCCTGGCCGGTCAGTGCGCCGAGATCGGCGCCCGGATGCTCGTCCGGCAGGTCGGCCGCGGCGACGGCACCGCCCGGCACGACCCGCTGCGCCTCGCGGCGGCGTACCGCGACGTGGTGGACGGGTTCTTCGGCGACGTCGCCCGCTGACCGGTCCCGGGAGCGGCACGTCGCGACCCGGCGGTGATGGCAAGATGCCCCCTATGGCTCTGACGGCACAGGTCAAGGACGAGCTCGCCCGGCTCAAGGTCGATCGCACGTCCTGCCGCAAGGCCGAGGTGTCGGCCACCCTGCGCTTCGCGGGCGGGCTGCACATCATCTCCGGCCGGATCGTCGTCGAGGCGGAGCTGGACACCGGTGCCGCGGCCCGTCGGCTGCGGCTGGCGATCTCCGAGGTGTACGGCCACGAGAGCGACGTCATCGTCGTCTCCGGCGGCGGCCTGCGCCGGGGGTCGCGCTACGTGGTCCGGGTGGTCAAGGACGGGGAGTCGCTCGCGCGGCAGACCGGCCTGCTGGACAACCGGGGCCGGCCGGTGCGGGGCTTACCACCGCAGGTGGTCTCGGCCGGGGTCGGTGAGGCCGAGGCGGCCTGGCGTGGAGCGTTCCTGGCGCACGGCTCGCTCACCGAGCCGGGTCGCTCGTCGGCCCTCGAGGTGACCTGCCCGGGACCGGAGGCGGCCCTGGCCCTGGTCGGCGCGGCCCGCCGGCTGGGGATCTCGGCGAAGGCGCGCGAGGTGCGGGGCATCGACCGTGTGGTGATCCGCGACGGCGACGCGATCAGCGCCATGCTCGCCCGGCTCGGCGCCCACGAGACCATGCTCGTCTGGGAGGAGCGCCGGGTGCGGCGTGAGGTGCGCGGCACCGCGAACCGGCTGGCGAACTTCGACGACGCCAACCTCCGCCGCTCCGCGCGCGCCGCGGTGGCCGCCGGTGCCCGGGTGGAGCGGGCGTTCGAGATCCTCGGCGAGGAGCTGCCCGAGCACCTGCGCCAGGCGGGCGAGCTGCGGCTCGCGCACAAGGAGGCCTCGCTGGAGGAGCTCGGCAAGCTCGCCGACCCCCCGCTGACCAAGGACGCGGTTGCCGGCCGTATCCGCCGGCTGCTGGCGACCGCGGACAAACGTGCCGCCGATCTCGGCATCCCGGACACCGAGGCGAGCCTGTCACCGGACATGCTCGACCTCTGACCGGCTGCGACCTTCGTCGCAGGCACCCCTCAGGGGCGAGGTATAGGGTCCTGTCATCCGATCGTCACAAGGGCGTCACGTGTTCGGCATGTTTCCTGTGTGGACGGCCGGCCGCGGCTCCCTTGATGATCGACACGGACGCACATCGGCGTGCGAGTGTTCCCACCGTTCATCAAGTGTGCGCCGGCCTGAACCGGCGCGTGCCGAGGAGGGCAAGTGACCATCAAGGTCGGCATCAACGGCTTCGGCCGGATCGGGCGCAACTTCTACCGGGCGCTCATCGCGGCCGGTGCGGACGTCGAGGTTGTCGGGGTCAACGACCTCACCGACAACAAGACCCTGGCCCACCTGCTCAAGTACGACACGGTGCTCGGGAAGTTCCCGCTGAGCGTTGACTACGACGACGAGAACATCATCGTCGACGGCAAGAAGATCCGTGCGCTGGCCGAGCGCGACCCCGCCAACCTCCCCTGGGGCGAGCTGGGCGCCGACATCGTCATCGAGTCGACCGGCTTCTTCACCGACGCTCTCAAGGCCAAGGCGCACATCGACGGCGGCGCGAAGAAGGTCATCATCTCCGCCCCGGCGAAGAACGAGGACGCCACGTTCGTCATGGGTGTCAACAACACCCAGTACGACCCGGCGGCCCACCACATCAGCTCCAACGCGTCGTGCACGACGAACTGCCTCGCCCCGCTGGCCAAGGCGCTCAACGACTCGATCGGGATCGTCAAGGGCCTCATGACGACGATCCACGCGTACACGGGCGACCAGAACCTGCAGGACGGCCCGCACCGCGACCTGCGTCGCGCCCGCGCCGCCGCGCAGAACATCGTCCCGACCTCGACCGGTGCCGCGAAGGCACTGGGTCTGGTGCTCCCGGAGCTCAAGGGCAAGCTTGACGGCTACGCCCTGCGCGTCCCGGTGATCACCGGCTCGGCGACGGACCTCACCTTCACCGCTCCGAAGGAGACCACGGTCGAGGAGGTCAACGCGGCGCTCAAGGCGGCGGCCGAGGGCCCGCTCAAGGGCATCCTGGAGTACGTGGACGACGAGATCGTCTCGAGCGACATCGTGACGAACCCGCACCAGAGCATCTTCGACTCCAAGCTGACGAAGGTGATCGGCGACCAGGTCAAGGTCGTCTCCTGGTACGACAACGAGTGGGGCTACTCCAACTCGCTCGTCGCGCTGACCGTCTACGTGGGCGAGCGGCTCTGACCGTCCCGCGTCAGCAACGCACCATGCGTCCGCGTGCGCCCCGGCCTCGTCGCCGTCCGGCGCACGCGGACGCTGCTGTGTGAACCCTGTTTCCCGCGGCCGGTCGAGGCCGCGACGTCCCGCTAGGTAGGAGACATGCAGACCATCGACGACCTGGGCGACCTGCGCGGCAAGCGCGTGCTCGTCCGTTCCGACTTCAACGTCCCGCTCAAGGACGGCGTCATCACCGACGACGGCCGCATCCGCGCGGCGCTCCCGACGCTGCAGGCGCTGCTCGGCAAGGGTGCCCGCGTCATCGTCACGGCGCACCTCGGCCGGCCGACCGGCGAGGGCTTCGAGGCGAAGTACTCGCTCGCGCCGGTCGCGGCGCGGCTCGGCGAGCTGCTGGGCCAGCCGGTGACGCTGGCCGGCGACCTCGTCGGCGACTCGGCCAAGGCGACGGTCGCTGCCCTGCAGGACGGCCAGATCGCCCTGCTGGAGAACGTCCGGTTCGACGCTCGCGAGACGAGCAAGGACGAGGCGGCCCGCGGCGCGCTGGCCGACGAGCTCGCGGCGCTGGCCGACGCGTACGTCTCCGACGGCTTCGGCGTGGTGCACCGCAAGCAGGCGTCGGTGTACGACGTCGCGAAGCGGCTGCCGCACGCGGTGGGCTCCCT
>CAZFTZ010000200.1:0-3333 GCA_964521875.1 uncultured Cellulomonas sp.
GAGGACCCGCACCTGACCGGCGTGCTCGGCGCGGCGTACGTCGACGGTGTGCAGTCGCAGGGCGTCGGCACCAGCCTCAAGCACTTCGCGGCGAACAACCAGGAGACCGACCGGATGCGGGTGTCCGTCGACGTCGATGAGCGGACGCTGCGGGAGATCTACCTGCCGGCCTTCGAGCACGTGGTGAAGACCACGCAGCCGTGGACCGTGATGTGCGCCTACAACAAGGTCGCCGGCGTCTATGCCTCCGAGCACGGCTGGCTGCTCACCACGGTGCTGCGCGACGAGTGGGGCTTCGACGGGCTCGTCGTCAGCGACTGGGGCGCGGTCCACGACCGCGTCGCCGCGCTGGCCGCCGGGCTCGACCTGCAGATGCCCGGCATCGGGACCCGGCCGGACATGGCGGTGGTGGGCGCGGTGGTCGACGGCAGCCTCGACGAGGCGATCCTCGACGCGTCGGCACGGCGCGTGCTGCGGCTCGTCGGGCGCTCCCGCACGGAGCCCGGCCCCGCACCGGACCTCGACGCCCACCACGAGCTGGCGCGCGAGGCGGCCGCGGCCGGTGCGGTGCTGCTGAAGAACGAGCCGGTGGACGGGCGCCCGCTGCTCCCCCTGGACGCCGGCGACGAGGGCCTGCTGGTCGTCGGCGAGCTCGCCCGCACGCCGCGCTACCAGGGCGCCGGCTCGTCGCAGGTCAACCCGACGCGGCTGGACGACGCGCTGACCGCGCTGCGCGGGCTCTCCGGCCGGGACGTCGTCTTCGCGCCCGGCTACACGCTGGACGGCAACACGTTCGAGGACCTGCGGCTGCGCAGCCAGGCGGTGGAGGCGGCGCGGCAGGCGGGCACCGTGGTGCTGTTCCTCGGCCTGCCGCCGGCCGACGAGTCCGAGGGCTACGACCGCGGGCACCTCGACCTGCCGGCGAACCAGGTACGGCTGCTGACCGCGGTCGCCGAGGCGAACCGCCGCGTCGTCGTCGTGCTCGCCAACGGCTCGGTGGTCTCGCTCACCGGCTGGCGCCGCTCGGCGCCGGCGATCCTCGAGACCTGGCTCGGCGGGCAGGCCGGCGGTTCGGCGGTCGCGGACCTGCTCACCGGCCGACGAGGGCCGGAGGGCCGGCTCGCCGAGACGATCCCGCACCGGCTGGCGGACACCCCGGCGTTCGGCAGCTTCCCCGGCGAGTTCGGGCACGTGCGCTACGGGGAGGGCGTGCTGGTCGGCTACCGCTGGTACGACGCCCGGGACGTCGCGGTCGCCTACCCCTTCGGGCACGGGCTGACGTACACGACGTTCGGGTACGACGAGGTGCGCGCGAGCGTCGTCGGGAGCACGGTCGAGGTCTCGGCGCGCGTGACGAACACCGGAGAAGTGGCCGGTGCCGAGGTGGTGCAGGTGTACGTGCGCGACCCGGTCGCCTCCGTCGTCCGGCCGCCGCGCGAGCTCAAGGCCTTCCGCAAGGTGCGGCTGGCGCCCGGCGAGTCCGCGATGGTCGCGGTAACGCTCACCGAGCGCGACCTGTCCTACTGGCATCCGGCGCTGCGGCGCTGGATCGTCGAGGGCGGCCAGTTCGTGGTCGAGGTCGGCGCCTCGTCGCGGGACATCCGCGGCTCGGTGACGGTCGAGGTGGCCGGGGAGAGCGCTGCGCTGCCGCTGGACTCGATGTCGACGGTCGCGGAGTGGCTGGCGCACCCGGTCGGCGGACCGCTGCTGACGCAGGCGATGGCCGCCGCCGGGGTCGGCGAGCCGGACGACGAGATGCTGCGCCAGATCCCGCTCGAGGTGGCGGCGTCGTTCGCCGGGGGCGCGGTGCCGCCGGAGGCGATCGCCCAGCTGGTGGCCATCGCGAACGGCTGACCTGGGAGTTCGCCAAAGCCGTTCCCTCGTGTCGGTGGCCGGTGGCACCGTTGGTGACGTCACGTCGTCAAGGAGGTGCCGCCATGACGGACATGATCACCGCCACCGGTCTGGTCAAGCGTTTCGGCAAGGTCACCGCGCTCGCGGGCCTGGACCTGGCCGTCCCCGAGGGCAGCGTCCTCGGGCTCCTGGGACCCAACGGCGCGGGCAAGACGACCGCCGTCCGGATCCTCACCACGCTGCTCGAGCCCGACGAAGGCTCGGCGGTGGTCGCCGGCGTCGACGTGCTCGCCGACCCGGAGGGCGTCCGGTCCCGGATCGGCCTGTCCGGGCAGTACGCCGCCGTGGACGAGTACCTGACGGGGTTCGAGAACCTCGTCATGGTGGGCCGCCTGTACGGGTTCCGGAAGGGGCGGGCCCGTCGTCGGGCGGACGAGCTGCTGGAGCGGTTCGACCTGGTGGACGTCGGCAAGAGACCGACGAAGACGTACTCCGGCGGCCTGCGCCGCCGGCTCGACCTGGCCGCCGCGCTCGTCGCCGCCCCGGCGGTGCTGGTGCTCGACGAGCCGACGACCGGGCTGGACCCGCGCAGCCGGCTGGCGATGTGGGACGTCATCCGCGAGCTCGTCGCGGACGGCACCACGCTGCTGCTCACCACGCAGTACCTCGAGGAGGCCGACCGTCTGGCGCACCAGATCCTCGTGATCGACCACGGGCAGGCGATCGCGCACGGCACGGCCGACGAGCTGAAGACGCAGATCGGCGGCGAGCGGCTCGAGCTGGTGCTGGCCGACGTCGCTGACCGGCCGGCCGCCGCCGCGGCGCTGTCCGCCGTCGGGGCGGGCGAGGTGCGCGCCGGCATCTCCGACCGTGCGCTGTCGATCGCCGTGACCGGTGGTGCACCCGCGCTGGCAGCGCTGCTGCAGCGGCTCGACGAGGACCGGGTCGGGGTGCTCGACGTCGGCCTGCGACGGCCGACGCTCGACGACGTGTTCCTCGCGCTCACCGGCCACGCCGCCGAGGATGCGCCGGCCGAGGAGATGGCGGGGGTGGCCCGGTGAGCGCGGTCACCGCGACCGTCCGCGCGATCCGGGACGGCAACATCATCGCCCAGCGCAACTTCGTCAAGATCCGGCGGGTGCCGGAGATCCTCGTCTTCGTGCTGCTGTCGCCGATCATGTTCGTGCTGCTGTTCGCGTACGTGTTCGGCGGTGCGATCAACCCCGGCGAGGGCGTCAGCTACCGCGAGTTCCTCATCGGCGGGATCTTCGCCCAGACGGTCGTGTTCGGGGCGACGTACACCGGTGCCAGCCTGGCCGAGGACATGCAGAAGGGCATCATCGACCGGTTCCGGTCGCTGCCGATGTCGCGCTCCGGGGTGCTCGTCGGGCGGACCGCCTCGGACGTGTTCTACAACGTGGTGTCGCTGGTGATCATGGCGCTCACCGGGCTGCTGGTCGGCTGGCGGGTGCGCACCTC
>CAZFTZ010000201.1:0-2734 GCA_964521875.1 uncultured Cellulomonas sp.
ACGAGGTTGGCCGCCGCGAGCACCGCGTGGTCGTTGCGGAACGACGTGGCCAGCGTGAACACCCGCGCCGGCCGGGCGGGCCCGTCGTCGGCCGGTACCGCGAAGTCCTCCGGGAAGCGCTCCAGCCCGCCGGCGCTCGCCCCGCGCCACCCGTAGATCGACTGGTGCGGGTCGCCGACCGCCGTCACCGGGTGCCCATCGCCGAACAGCGCGCGCAGCAGCTCGAGCTGCGCGTACGAGGTGTCCTGGTACTCGTCGAGCAGCACCACCCGGAACCGGTCCCGTTCCGCCGCGCCGACCTCGGGCACGTCGCGCGCCAGCCGCGCCGCCATCGCCACCTGGTCGCCGAAGTCGATCGCGTCCGCGGCGTGCTTGCGTGCCCGGTACACCTCGACCACGTCGAGCAGCCGCAACCGCGACCGGAGCGACGCGACGACCCTGCTGACCTCCGCCTTCGACCCGCGACCGACGTCCGGGACGGCCTCCAGGGTGTCGACGATCTCCTGGATCCCGTCGCGCGCAGCGGCGGGGTCCAGCAGGTGCTCGTCGAGCTGCCCGGACAGCTCCAGCACCGCGTCCACCACCGTCGACACCGCGTTGTCCAGCCCCAGGTCGTCGGCCCACGACTCGACGACCTCGTCGGCGAGCTGCCAGCGCGCCGCCTCCGCGAGCAACCGGGTGCCCGGCTCCAGCCCCAGCCGCAACGCGTGGTCGGCGACGAGCGAAGCGGCGTACGCGTGGTACGTCGAGACGGTCGGGCGCTCCAGCCGCGCCAGCGGGTCCTGCGCGCCGCCCGCGCCGAGCGCCGCCCCGCCCGGGAGCTCGATCCCCCGCTCGCCCGCGGCGCGCACCAGCGCCCGCAGTCGTCGGCGCACCCGCAGCTCGAGCTCGCCGGCCGCCTTGCGCGTGAACGTCAGTCCCAGCACCTGACCGGGCGCGACGAGCCCGTTCGCGAGCAGCCAGACCACCCGCCCCGCCATCGTCTCGGTCTTCCCGGACCCGGCGCCCGCGACGACGAGGGCCGGCCCCAGGTCGCCCTCGATCACCGCCGCCTGCTCGGCGGTCGGCCGGTCGCGGCGCAGCAGGTCGGCGATCGTCCGTGCGGACAGCATCCCGGCGCTCACGCGGTCACCTGCCCACCCTCGGGCTGCACCGGGCACGACGAGCGCACCGGGCAACGCCGGCAGTCGTCGTTGCGCGTCGCCCGGAAAGTCGAGGCCGCCATCGTCTCCGCCACCCCGTCGATCAGCCCGGCCGCCCACTCGGTCCGGTCCTCGTCGAGCGCGGCCTGGCGCTTCCTGGTGCCGTCCTTGGCGCCGTTGGCGCCGACGTAGAGCAGCATCGCCCCCGCGCTCGTCGCGCCCTCCGGCAGACCCTGGAAGGCGCCGTCGTCGACCGCGAGCTGGTATGCCGCGAGCTGCGGGTTCATCTCGGCCTGCTGCCCGGTCACCTGGCTGCCGGTCTTCAGGTCGACGACGAGCACGCGCGGCGGGTCGCCCGGCCCGGCCGGTGCCTGCTCGATGCGGTCCGCCGTGCCGCGCACCGTCGCCCGTCCGGTCTCCAGCGTGAACGGTGCCTCGACCAGCAGCGGCGCGCCCGCGCCCCGCAGGTAGGCCGCGAGCCGCTGCACCATGCCCTCCGCCTTGCGTCGGGTCGCCGCCTCGGGCCAGCCCCCGCGCAGCCCCAGCGACGCCCACCGCTCGTCGAGGGCGGCGAGCAGCTCGTCGTACGTCCCGGACGGGTGCTCCTGGGCGATGGCGTGCACCAACGTGCCCAGGCTCTGCTCGCGCGACGAGGTCGGCGTCCCGCCCGCCGACTCGAGCGCCCACCGCAGCGCGCAGGTCGCCGCGACCTCGATGCGCGACGGCGACACGGTCACCCGCGCGTCGTCGGGCCACAGCGGCTCGTCGGTCGTCGGCGCGGGCAGCCCGTGCCACCGCGCCGGGTCGGCACCCTCGGCCCCGGCGGCGGCCAGGCGTGCCAGCGTCCTGGCGGCCGACGCGTCCGGCTCGCCGGCCGCGGCCGTCTGCTCCAGCCGGGCGCGCAGCCGCGCGACGAGCCCGCGCAGGTCCAGCGGCGACGGCATCCACTCCACGAGGCGCGGATCCTTCACCTCCTCGTCGGACGCGGTTCCGTCGGAGCGCCCGGCCTCCCCCGGGGACCGGACCAGGTCGACGAACGGCGACGGCTCACTGTCCAGGTCGTTCACCGCGGTGACAACCAGGCGCGAGCGCGCCCGGGAGCAGGCGACCGCGAAGCTGCGCAGCTCGTCGAACAGCACCGCGTGCCGCGCCGCGGCGACGTCGACGCCCTCGCCGGTGTCGCCGGTCCGCCCGTCCAGCAGGTCCACCAGCGCCTGCGCGCCGAGCAGCGAGTCGCGTAGCCGCAGGTCCGGCCAGGACCCCTCCTGCACCCCGGCGACGACGACGAGCTCCCACTCACGCCCGGCGGCACCCGCCGCGGTGAGCACCGGCACCGCCTCGCGCCGCGCCCGGGCCGCGATCGTGTCCGCCGGGACGTCCTGCCCGACGAGCCAGTCGACGAACGAACCCGGCGGGGCCGCGGGCATCCGCTCGACGAACGTCTCCGCCGCCCGGAACAGCGCCAGCACCGCGTCGAGGTCGCGGTCGGCGCGCTGGCCGGCCGCCCCGCCGACCAGGGCGGCCCGCCGCCAGGGCTCCGCCAGCCCGGTGCCGTCCCAGACCGCCCACAGCACGGCGTGCGCGTCGGCGCC
>CAZFTZ010000202.1:0-4806 GCA_964521875.1 uncultured Cellulomonas sp.
GCACGTCGCGACGGGCGACGGGCGGGTGCTCGGCGCGCAGGTGGTGGGCGAGGACGGCGCCGACAAGCGCATCGACGTGCTCGCCACCGCGATCCGCGCCGGCATGACCGTGCAGGACCTCGTCGACCTCGACCTGGCCTACGCGCCGCCGTACGGCAGTGCGAAGGACCCGGTGACGATGGCCGGCTTCCTCGGGGCGAACGTCGTCGACGGCACGCTGCGGCTCTGGTACGCCGACGACGTCGAGGACGCGATGGAGAACGCGCTGGTGCTCGACGTGCGCACGGCCGCCGAGTTCGGGCGTGGCCACCTGACCGGCGCGCTCAACGTGCCGCACACGCAGCTGCGCGAGCGGCTCGACGAGGTCCGGGCGGCCGCGGGAGGCAGGCCGGTGCGGGTGATGTGCCACTCCGGGTGGCGCTCCTACCTGGCCCACCGCGTGCTGGCGGCCCACGGCTTCGACTCCGCGTCGCTGTCGGGCGGGATCGAGACGCTCACCGCAGCGCTCGGGATGCGCTCCGCCGAGCGCGAGCCCGCCCGTGTCTGAGACCCGTCCCGTCCGCCAGCCCGACCGGAAGGAACCCGCATGACCACCCAGGACCCCGAGGCGCTGAAGAAGATCCTCAACCGGCTGCGCCGCGCCAGCGGCCAGCTGAACGCCGTCATCGCCTCCGTGGAGGGCGGCGCGCCGTGCCGCGAGGTCGTCACGCAGCTCGCGGCGGTCTCCAGTGCCCTGCACAAGGCCGGCTACGCGATCGTCTCCACCGCGATGAAGGACTGCCTCGTCGACCCAGGGGCCGCGGCCGAGGCGGAGAACGGCCTGACCTCGGAGGAGCTGGAGAAGCTCTTCCTCATGCTCGCGTGACCCCCTCGGACAGGAGAGACCCATGTGCTACCCCGTGACGTGCAGCATCTGCGGCAAGACGACCTGGGCCGGCTGCGGCCAGCACGTCGACGCCGTGCGGCAGCGAGTGCCGGCCTCGCAGTGGTGTCCGGGCCACGAGGACGACGAGCAGCCGGCGGGCGGGTTCTTCTCGCGGCTGTTCACGCGGTAGGCGCGGCGCTGCCGGTAGGGGACGGCGCGACGCCCGTGTGCCCCGGCCGGACGCTTCCACGCCACCGACCCGGGAAGCGCGCGTTCCGTTCCCGATAGTTCTGAGACAGAATGATCGGGTGAATGGTTCGACCGTCGTCCGGGGCGAGCGGCCGCGCCCGGCCGCGGTCCGCGACCACCGCAACGCCGGCTGGTTCGCCGTCGCGACGGTGTGCTTCGGCGCGTTCATGGGTCAGTTCGACGCGAGCATCGTCACGCTGGCGTTCCCCGCGTTGCAGCACGAGTTCGCGCTGCCGCTCGCCGCGGTCGAGTGGGTGTCGCTGGCCTACCTGCTGACGCTCGTCGGGCTGCTCGCCGCCGCGGGGCGGGTCGCCGACGCCGCCGGGCGCAAGCGGATGTACCTGTGGGGCTTCGCCGTGTTCACGGCCGCGTCGGTGGCGTGCGGGCTCGCTCCGGGGCTCGGCTGGCTCGTCGCGTTCCGCGTGGTGCAGGCCGCCGGCGCCGCGATGCTCCAGTCGAACTCGGTCGCGCTGGTCGTCGGCTCGGTGCGACGCGACCAGATGCGCGCCGCGCTGGGGGTGCAGGCGGCGGCACAGGCGCTCGGCCTGGCGCTGGGGCCGGCCGTCGGCGGGCTGCTGGTGGCGACGGTCGGGTGGCGCTGGGTGTTCCTCGTCAACGCGCCGGTGGGCGTCGTCGGCTGGCTCGCCGGGCGCTACCTGCTGCCTCGGACGCGCGAGCGCACGCCGCTCGGCCGGTTCGACGTGCCCGGGCTGGCGCTGCTGGTCCTCGCCTCGACCGCGCTGCTGCTGGCGGTCTCGGCGGCGTCGGGCCTGGCGGTCCCCGGGTGGGCGGTCGGCTCGCTCGTCGCGCTCGCGGTGCTCGGGGCGGCCGGTTTCGTCGTCCGGGAGCGGTGCACGACGAGCCCGCTGGTGGACCTCGACCTGACGCGCCCGCGCGCCGTCGGGCTGGGGCTGGTCGGCGCCCTGGCCGGGTACCTGGTGCTGTTCGGGCCGCTGGCGCTCTTCCCCCAGGTGCTCGGCGACCACCCGTCGGCCGGGCTGGTGCTCACCTGCCTGCCGGCGGGGTTCGGGCTCGCGGCGGCAGGCGCCGGCCGGCTGCTGCCGCGCCGGCTGGGGCTGCGCGGGCTGGCGGTGGTCGGCACGGTCGCGGCCGTCGCCGGCTGCGTGGCGCTCGCTGTGACACCACGGTCGCCCGGTGTCGTCGGGCCGCTGCTCGCGCTCGTCGGGCTGGGGCTGGGGGTGTTCGTCCCGGCGAACAACGCGGCGATCATGAGCGCGGTCCCGGCGCGGGCCGCGGCGAGCGGCGGGGGACTGGTCAACATGGCGCGCGGGCTCGGCACGGCGCTCGGGGTGGCGGTGGTCGCGCTGGCGCTGCACGTCGCGGCCCCGGACCGCGGCGCGTCGGTGGCGCTGTGGGCGCTGGTCGTCGTCGCGGCGGCGGGCGGCGTGGTCGCGGTCGTCGCGACGGCGCAGGAGGAAGCATGAGCGACGAGCGGGCGGCCTCGCCGGAGGGGCACGACCTCGCGGACGTGGTGCCGCTGGACGAGGAGTGGGACATGGGCGACGACGTGACGGGCGGGCCCGAGCTGGCGGACGTCGTCGCGCGGCTGCGCCGGGCGATGCGGCGCGCCTGGCGCGTCGAGGACGCCGGCAACCCGCTGTCGGTGGCGCAGCTCGAGCTGCTGACGTCGTTGTCGGAGAACCCCGGCGCCCGTCCCGGGCAGGTCGCCCGGATGCTGCGGCTCGCGCCGAACTCGGTGACGACGCTGGTCAACGGCTTGCAGGGGCGCGGTCTGGTGACGCGTGCCGAGGGTGCCGGGGACCGGCGCACCGTGCGGCTCGCGCTGACCGGAGCGGGGGAGGAGGCGGTGCGGCGCTGGCAGGCGACGAACGCGGCGATCCTGCGCGACGCGCTCGCGGACCTGCCGCCGGGGAGCCGGAACACCCTCACCGAGCTGTTGCCGGCGCTGCGCGACCTCGTCGCGGCGATCGACCGCGCCACCGACCGGACGCCGGCCGAGCCGCGCTGACGGGCTCGTCAGCCGAGCAGCAGCACGCCGGCGAGGGCGACGGCTGTCGCCAGGGCGCCGGTCACGGCGCCGAGCAGCAGCGTCCGCCGTCCGGTGCGCAGCAACCGGGGCACGTCGACGCCGAGGCCGAGCGCGAACATCGCGGCGACGAACAGGACGGTCGTCGTCTGGTGCGCGACGTCGAGCACGCCCACCGGCAGCAGCCGGAACGAGCGCACCGCCACCGCGACGAGGAACCCGGCGACGAACAGCGGCACCGGCGCCGGGCGCCTCGTCGCGGGCGCCCCGTCCCGCGCGGCCGCGTCCGCAGCCGGCCGCCGCCCGGTGAGCACGGCGCCGGTCACCGCCACCAACGGTGCCAGCAGCACCACGCGCGCCAGCTTCGCCACCGTGCCGGTCGCCAGCGCGGCGGCGGAGACGGCGCCGGCCGCGGCGACCACCTGGGCGACCTCCTGCACGCAGGCGCCGATCCACAGGCCCGCCTGTGCGTCGGTCATCCCCATCCAGCGGGCGGCCGGTGGCAGCACGAGGATCGCCAGCGTCCCGAAGATCGTCACGAGCGCCAGGGCGGCGGCGACGTCGTCGCGCGCGTCCGCGTCGTCGCGCGCCGCGCCGGACCGCGTGCGCTCGACGACCGACGACCTCGACGAGACCGCCGCCGATCCGCACACCGCGAACCCGGGTCCGAACAGCAGCGACGCCTCCCGTGACACCCCGAGCCGCCGCCCGATCCCCTGGGCGGCGAAGAACGTCGCGGCGAGCGTGACGACCACGACCGTCAGCCCGCGCCAGCCGAGCGCCAGCACGTCCGGCACCGACAGCTGCAGGCCGAGCAGCACGACGCCGATCCGCAGCACCCGCCTGGCCACCACGGCCGTGCCCGGCGCGAACACCGCCCACCTAGGGGCGAGCGCCGGCCGCCGGCGCACCCACGACCCGACGACGGAGCCGACGACGGCGCCGAGCAGGATCGCCAGCACCAGCGGCGACACCGTCGGCGCGAAGCGGGCGACGGCGAGGACGGCGACGGTCGCGACGGCAGCGAGCAGCAGGCCGGGCGCCAGGGCGCGCAGGCCGGTCGCCGTACCGGGCCGCGTGGGGGTCGGGGCCGTGGCGGGAGAGCCGAGGGCCTCGCCCGTGGGGGCAGCGATGTCGGTCTCAGTGAAGGTGTCGGGTTCGGTCACCCCGTCACTGTCCGGCGCGACCAGGTCGGGCGGTAGGCGGACTTCCCTGGCGAACCATAGGATCTTCCTATGGCCACCGACCGTGCCCGCGCAGGCAGGACGCGCCTGGCGCTGCTCGCCCTGCTCGTCGCGGCCGACGAGCACGGCTCGATCAGCGCCGCCGCCCGGTCGCTCGGCCTCAGCCAGCCGACGGCGTCGGCGGGCCTGCGCGACCTCGAACGCCGCCTCGGCCTGGACCTGCTGGTGCGTGGCCCGCGCGGCACGCACCTCACCGAGACCGGGCGCGTGGTCGCGGCCTGGGCACGGGATGTCGTCGAAGCCGCCGACCGGTTCGAGGACTCGGTGGCAGCCCTCCACGCCACGGCGCACCAGCGGCTGCGTGTCGCGGCGAGCATGACCGTCGCCGAGTACCTCGCGCCGCGCTGGCTCGCGACGCTCGCGCGGGAGGACGCGACCGGCGGCCCGGACGTCGAGCTCGTCGTGCGCAACTCGCGCGAGGTGATGGACCTGGTGCTGGC
>CAZFTZ010000203.1:0-11973 GCA_964521875.1 uncultured Cellulomonas sp.
GACCAGCTCGCGCTCGACGGCCCAGGCGCTGGACGCCAGCGTGCGCACCCGCCCGCCGAACTCGGCGTCGATCTCGCGCAGCCGTGGCGCCGAGACGTCCAGCACGGTGACGTCGGCGCGCATCCCGACCGCGACGGTCGCTGCCTGCCGTCCGACCACCCCACCGCCGATGACGACGACCTTCGCCGGCGCCACGCCGGGCACGCCGCCGAGCAGCACGCCGCGGCCGCCCTCGTTCTTCATCAGGTGGTAGGCGCCCACCTGGGCCGCCAGCCGGCCGGCGACCTCGCTCATCGGGGCGAGCAGCGGCAGGCTGCCGTCCGGGAGGGCGACGGTCTCGTAGGCGATCGCAGTGGTTCCGGCGGCGAGTAGGGCGTCGGTGCCGGGACGGTCCGCGGCGAGGTGCAGGTACGTGAACAGCACCTGGTCGTCGCGCAGGAACCCGTACTCGGCGGCGACCGGCTCCTTCACCTTGCACACCAGGTCCGCCGACCACGCGGTCGCGGCGTCGGCCACGATGCGGGCACCGGCCGCGACGTACTGCTCGTCGGGCAGCGCCGACCCGGCGCCCGCGCCGGTCTCGACCAGCACCTCGTGCCCGCTGCTCACCAGGCGGTGCACCCCGGCGGGCGTGACGGACACTCGGTACTCACGGTTCTTGACCTCGCGCGGGATGCCGATGCGCATGTCCTGTCGCTCCTCGTCGAACGGCTGCTGACACCACCGAGTGTGAACTTCGTCGATTTCGGCGCGGTGAACTCGGCGGTTCCTTCGCTAGAGTGCCCACATGTCCGTCGATCCTTCGCAAGCGGCCGGTTCACGACCCGGCGTCCGCACACGCTTCGGCGCCCTCGACGACGTCGACCGCGACATCCTCCGCGAGCTCGAGCGGGACGGCCGGATCTCCAACAAGGACCTGGCCGACCTGGTTGGCGTCGCGCCCTCGACGTGCCATGCCCGGGTGCGCGCGCTGCGCGAGTCCGGCGTGATCCGCGGCTTCTCCGCCGACGTCGACCCGCGTGCGCTCGGCCGCGGGCTGCAGGCGATCATCGCCGTCCGGCTGCAGGCGCAGGCGCGGGCGCGGCTGGGCAAGTTCGCCCACGAGCTGGCCGCCCGTCCCGAGGTGCGCGACGTCTACCTGCTCGGCGGCAGCGAGGACGTCATCGCCCACGTCCAGGTCGCCGACTCGGACGGGCTGCGGCAGTTCGTCATCGACCACCTGTCGACGCGCCAGGAGGTGGCGCACACGCAGACCTCGCTGGTGTTCGAGCACATCCACCAGCCGGCCTCGATCCCCTGACGCGCGTGCCGCAGCGGTTCCGCAAGCAGCGTGCGGGCGCACCCGCCGGCTTCTTCCGCTGCGAGGCAGCCGGTCTGGAGTGGCTGCGCGCAGCGGGCGGGGCACGCGTCGTCGAGGTGCTCGGCGTCGGCGACGACCACCTCGACCTGGTCCGGCTCTCCCCCGCCCGCCCGACGACGCAGGCCGCCCGCGACCTCGGCCGCGCACTCGCAGTGACGCACGACGCCGGGGCGCCGGCGTTCGGCGCACCGCCGGACGGCTGGCACGGCGACGGCTTCTTCGGCCCGCTCGACGACCCGCTGCCGATGCCGGCCGGCCACCACGACTCGTGGGGCGAGTTCCTGGCGCAGCGACGGCTGCGGCCCCTGACCGCCCGGCTTCGTCGGGCAGGTGCGGCCGACCAGGCCACGCTCACCGCCCTGGAGAACCTGTCCGACCACCTGGAGCGCGGCGCGCTGGACGACGACGACAGCCCCGCCCGGCTGCACGGCGACCTGTGGAGCGGCAACGTGGTGTGGACCGCGCAGGGTGCCACGCTGATCGACCCGGCGGCGCACGGCGGCCACCGGGAGACCGACCTGGCGATGCTCGCACTGTTCGGGCTGCCATTCCTCGACGAGGTGCTCGCCGGCTACCAGGAGGTGCACCCGCTGCGGCCCGGCTGGCAGCGGCGGGCGGGGCTGCACCAGGTCTACCCCGTGGGTGTCCATGCACTGCTGTTCGGCGGCGGGTACGCCGGCCAGCTCGCACGGCTGGTCGCACCGTGGGCCTGAGACTCCACCCGGTGCGCCGGTCGACCTGCGGCACCCGCGCATGCGAGGCTCACTGCCCGTGAGCGAGGGCTGGCAGCCGGGAGGCGTGCGCGACCCGGCGTGGGTCGCCGGGCAGCGCCGGCCGGTGCCGGTGTCGTTCCCGGCGCCCGGCCTGCCGCCTGCCCCGCCACCAGCCAGGCGCTCGTCGGCCCTGTCCGGCCTGCTCGTCGTGCTCGCCGTGGTGCTCGTGGTGTGGCTCGGGGTCCGGTTGCTCGCGCCCGGCCTGCTGCGCTCCGGGCCGCCCGCAGGTCACGAGGAGCAGTCCCTGCCGCTCGGCGCGCCGCCGCTGGGCCACCCGACCGAGGGCGCGTACTCGTTCCTGCAGACGCAGGACGACGGCGTGACACCGGTCGCGTACAGCCCGTGCCGGCCGATCCACTACGTGGTGCGTCCCGACGGCGCCCCCGCCGGCGGCGACGCCCTGCTGACGACCGCCCTCGCCCGGATCTCGGAGGCGAGCGGGCTGCAGTTCGTCGCCGACGGGTCCACCGAGGAGGCGCCGACGCAGCACCGCGAGCCGTACCAGCCCGACGTCTACGGCGACCGCTGGGCGCCCGTGCTCATCGCGTGGTCCACGCCCACCGAGTCGGCTGAGCTCGCCGGTGACGTCGCCGGCAGCGCCGGGTCGTCGTCCGTGGTGTCCGACGGCACGGCGTTCTACGTCACCGGCCAGGTGGTGCTGGACGGGCCGTCGATCGCCGAGCTGCTGGGCGACGGTCCCGACGGCGTCTCGGTGGCGCAGGGCGTCGTCACGCACGAGATGGGCCACCTCGTCGGGCTGGGGCACGTGGACGACCCCGGCGAACTGATGAACCCCACCGCCGCGCTGACCCAGACGTACCTGGCGTCGGGCGACCTCGCCGGGCTGGCGCGGGTGGGCACCGGGCCGTGCGCCCCGCACCTGTGAGACGGTCCCAGGTTCGTCGCTTACTCTGACGCTCCCTCGTCGCTCATCGCCCGGAGATCGTCATCCCGCACCGCCCCGTCGTGCTCGTGCACGGCACCCGCACCTCGTCGGCCATCTGGCGCCCGCAGGCGGCGGCGCTGCGCGCACACGGGCACCCCGTGGTCGCGGTGGACCTGCCCGGGCACGGCACCCGGCACGACGAGCGGTTCACCCTCGACAGCGCGCTGACGACGATCGACGACGCGGTGCGGTCGTGCTCCACCCCGCCGCTGCTCGTCGGGCTGTCGCTCGGGGGGTACGCCTCCCTGGCCTACGCCGGCCGGTACGGCGACCGGGTGGCCGGCGTGCTGCTCGCGGGCTGCTCGACGGAGATCAAGGGCAAGCCGCTGGGTCTCTACCGGCGCGCGGCCGCACGCGTCACACGGTGGTTCGGCCTCGGCGGCGACCGGTGGCACGTCGTCACCGACATGCTGGTGGCGCTCGCCGGGTACTCCCCGCTGGCCGACCTGCGCCGGCTGACGCTGCCGGTGTGGCTGGTCAACGGGCAGCGCGACCCGCTGCGCCTCGACGAGTGGCGGTACCTGCGCGCCGTACCAGGCGCCCACCTCACCGTGGTGCCCGGCGCCGGTCACGACGTCAACACCCACCGGCCGGCCGCGTTCACCGGTGCCCTGCTGGACTTCCTCACCGAGCTGCGGCAGCCCGCCGTCACGGTGGCCTGACCGCTCCGCGCGCAGGCGCGCACGCCCCTCGTGTGGGCGCCATGCCGGACGGCCGGTGGCGTCGCCTCGTGCCGGGTGCTCGCCGCCGCCTCGGCCGAACTCATTCGTCGATCACCGGCGCGGCCCACCCTGTGCCGGTGTGCAGCAGTGCCGCCCGGGTGACCGAGTCCGAGCCGAAACGGGCGGCGACGGCGTCCAGCGCGGCGTGCAGGCCACTGCGGTCCGGCTCGAGGTCGAGGGTCCCCTGCAGGTACGCATCCTGGGACAGCTCCGTCAGCGCGACGCCGACGAGGGTCAGGCCGCGCTCGTGGATCAGCGGCGCGACGGAGTCCAGCAGGCCCACCGCCGTGACCGCGAGCAGCTCGCCCGAGGTGGTCGGGTGGGTCAGCGTCCGGGACCGCGTGGCGCGGCCGTAGTCGTCGAACCGCAGCCGGAGCACCACCGTCCGGGCGGCATGGTGCCCCTTGCGCATCCGCCGCCCAGCGCGGTCGACCAGGCCCAGCAGCGCCGCGCGCACCTCGTCGGGCGAGTGCGGTCCGCGGCCGAGGGCGCGCTGGGCACCGACCGAACCGCGCCGCCGCCCGACGACCACCCGTTCCGGGGTGCCGCCGTGGACCACCGCGAACAGGTGCCCGCCGGCGGCCGGGCCGAGCGCGCCGACCAGCACCGACCGCGGCAGCGCCGCGACGTCCCCCGCGGTGCGCAGGCCGTAGGAGTGCAGCTTCGCCGCGGTGACGTCGCCGACGCCCCACAACCGCTCCACCGGCAGCGGGCGCAGGAAGGCGTCCTCCCCGGCCGGCTCCACCAGCAGCAGCCCGTCCGGCTTGGCGACCCGGCTGGCCACCTTCGCGAGGAACGGCGTGCGGGCGACGCCCACCGTGATCGGCAGCCCGACCTCGTCACGCACCTGCGCACGCAGCCGGCGGGCGATCTCCAGCGGCGGGTCGTCGATCCGGTGCAGCCCGCCGACGTCGAGGAACGCCTCGTCGATCGAGACGCCCTGCACCACCGGCGTGGTGCGATGGAACAGCTCGAACACGGCGCGGCTCGCCGCGAGGTACGCCTCGAACCGCGGCCGCACGACGACGAGGTCCGGGCACAGCGCCCGCGCCTGGCGCGCCCCCATCGCCGTGGCCACGCCACGCCGCTTCGCCTCGTACGAGGCGGCCAGCACCACGCCACCGCCCACGGCCAGCGGCCGGCCGCGCAGCCGCGGCTCGTCCCGTTGCTCGACGGACGCGTAGAACGCGTCGAGGTCGGCGTGCAGGATCGAGGCTCGCGGGGCCCGCGGGTGCGGTGCATCGGACACGAACACATGTTCGACCAGGGCACCGACACGGCGCCACGCCACGCAGCCGACGCCCCGACAACGAGGAAGCCCCCGACCGCGCAGGCCGGGGGCTTCCTCGTCGCTGTCTCAACGAGTGTCCGGAAGGGGACTTGAACCCCTACGCCCTATACGGGCACTAGCACCTCAAGCTAGCGCGTCTGCCATTCCGCCACCCGGACTGGTGGTCACCCCGGGGCCATGGGCCCCGCAGGTGCGGCGAGAAAGATAGCACGGAGCGCCGCCCTCCCTCTCCTACCCTCCCGCGGCAGACTGGCCCGGAACGACTGCGACCAGGAGGGGTGATGGCCGACACGTCAGGCACGGACGGCACGCGCGAGCAGACCGCGCCACGGTGGCTGCGCACGGCCGGCGGGGTGTCCTGGCGGCTGCTGGTCGTCACGGCCGCGGTGGTCGTCGTGTTCTTCGCGCTGTCGAAGGTGCAGCTCGTCGTCATCGCGGTGTTCCTGGCCCTCGTCATCACCGCGGTGCTGCGGCCGGTGGTCAACTGGATGTCCCGCGTCATGCCGCGTGGCCTGGCGGTGGGGCTGGCGCTGCTGCTCGGCGTCGCGTTCCTCGCCGGGATGCTCACCTACGTCGTCTACTCGGTGGCGAACCAGTGGGAGTCGCTGTCGAAGCAGTTCGGCCAGGGCATCCAGCAGATCACCGACTGGCTGACGAGCGGCCACCTGCCCTTCACGCTCACCAACGAGCAGCTCACCCAGTGGATCGACCAGGGCGTGCAGTGGGTGCAGGACCACGCCGGCCAGATCGCCGGCCAGGCCGCCGCCAGCGCCGGGAGCGCGGTCGAGGTGTTCACCGCGATCGTCATCGCGGTGTTCTGCTCGATCTTCTTCCTGGCGCGCGGCGCGGACATGTGGACCTGGTTCCTCAACCAGCTGCCGGCACGGGTGCGCCACGGCTGGATCACCGCCGGGGTCGCCGGCTGGAGCTCGTTCTCCGGCTACACGCGCGGCATCGTCATCATCGCGGTCACCGACGGCCTGCTCGCCTTCACCTGGCTCGCGGTGCTGCGGATCCCGCTGGCCGCGCCACTGGCCGTGCTGGTGCTGCTGGGCGCGTTCGTGCCGCTCGTCGGCGCACCGGCGGCGATGGTCGTCGCGATGATCGTGGCGCTGGCCACGCGCGGGTTCGTCTGGGCGCTGCTCGTCGGGCTCGGGATCGCGCTCATCGGGCAGTTCGAGGGGCACGTGCTGCAGCCGCTCGTCATGGGCCGGCAGGTGTCGCTCCACCCGATCGTCGTCGCGCTCGCCGTCGCCACGGGCGGCTTGGTCGCGGGCATCTTCGGCGCCGTGGTCGTCGTGCCGCTGGTGTCGGTGACGTGGGCGGTGTTCTCGCACCTGCGGACGCTGGACCCTCCGATGGGCGGGCCCGAGCTCGAGGCGGCGACCGGCCAGGTCCCGGTGGTCCGCGAGCCACCGCCACCGCCCGACGAGGACTGAGGCCGGCCCGTTCGTTCACCGGAAGTCCCGGCTCGTCGTGCGGACCCGCAGCGACAGCGGGGCCAGGTGCTCGGCGACGAGGTTCGTCGCGTCGTCGTTGCGTTCCAGGCGGCCGCGTACGACGAGCGCCTTGGACGTGCGCGCCGTGCGCCGGAACCGTTGCCACAGGCCCGCCGAGCAGATGACGTTGAGCAGGCCGGTCTCGTCCTCCAGCGAGAGGAACGTCACGCCCTGCGCCGTGCCGGGTCGCTGCCGGTGCGTCACCACGCCGGCCACCGCCACCCGGCCGGCCGGCACCGGGTCACGGTAGGTCTCCGCGACGCGCAGCACGCCGGCCTCGTCCAGCCCGTCGCGGACGAACTGCGTCGGGTAGGAGTCGACCGACACCCCGGTGGCCCACACGTCGGCCGTCGCCTCCTCGACGACCTCCAGACCCGGCAGCGTCGGCGCCGCCACCCCGACCGACACTCCGGGCAGGGTGTCCGGCCCCTCCGCGGCGAGCGCTCCCGCCGCCCACAGTCCCTCGCGGCGGCTCACGCCGAGCGACGCCAGCGCGCCCGCGGTCGCCAGCGACTCGAGCTGGGCGGTGGTCAGGTCGACGCGGCGCACCAGGTCGTGCAGGTCGGCGAACGGGCCGTGCGCGGTGCGCTCGTCGACCAGCCGCGTCGCGGTCGCCTCCCCGATGGCGCGCACCGGCGCCAGGCCGAGCCGGACCGCCAGCGAGCGCTCGTCGGGCACCCGCTGCCCCGGACCCGGCCCGGACCCTGGCGCCACTCCCGCCGGAGACCCTGCCGGAGGCCCTGCCGGAGACCCTGGCGGCGACCCCGGGGCCGGCACCGGACCGGTGCCACTCGGTCGGGGCACCAGCAACGGCTCGCCGCCCGGTGGCGTCGGTCCGACACGCTCGACGAGCGCCTGGACCCCGGAGACCTGCACATCGGGACGCAGCACGCCGACACCGTGCCGGCGGGCGTCGGCGGCCAGGCTCTGCGGGGAGTAGAAGCCCATCGGCTGGGCCGCGAGCAGCCCCGCGTAGAACGCGGCCGGCTGGTACACCTTCAGCCACGCGCTGGCGTACACGAGGTAGGCGAACGAGTACGCGTGCGACTCCGGGAACCCGAAGTCGGCGAACGCCTTGAGCTTGTCGTAGATCTGCTCCCCGGTGGCGTGGTCGATGCCGTTCTTCGCCATCCCGTCGAGCAGCCGCTGGTGCAGCGCCTCCATCTTGTCCCGCGACCGCTTCGAGCCCATCGCCCGGCGCAGCTGGTCCGCCTCGGCCGGGGTGAACCCCGCCGCGTCCACGGCCATCTGCATCAGCTGCTCCTGGAACAGCGGCACGCCGAGCGTCCGCGCCAGCGAGGGCTTCAGCAGGTCGTGCAGGAACGTCACCTTCTCCCGGCCCTTGGCCCGCTCGATGTACGGGTGCACCGAGCCGCCCTGGATCGGCCCCGGCCGGATGAGCGCGACCTCGACGACGATGTCGTAGAAGCTCTTCGGCGCCAGACGAGGCAGCGTGCCCATCTGCGCACGCGACTCCACCTGGAACACCCCGACCGAGTCCGCCGCGCTCAGCAGCTGGTAGACCTTCGGGTCCTCCTGCGGCAGGCCGTGCAACGTCAGCCGCTCCCCCGTGTGCCGCTCGACCTCGGTGAACATCAGCCGCAGCGCGGTGAGCATGCCCAGCCCCAGCAGGTCGAACTTCACCAGTCCGGCGTCGGCGCAGTCGTCCTTGTCCCACTGCAGCACGGTGCGCCCCGGCATCCGCGCCCACTCCACCGGGCACACCTCGATCACCGGGCGGTCACACATCACCATGCCGCCGGAGTGGATGCCCAGGTGGCGCGGGAGGCGCAGCATCCGCTCCGCCAGGTCGATCACCGCGTCCGGGATCTCCGCCTCCGTCTCGGCGGACGGCGGCAGCACCGCGGGCACCACGTCGTGCCCGCCCTCGACGGCGGCACCGGGAGCGAGCGAGGGCGCCGCCGGGCCGGACCGGTACACCGTCCACCACTCGCTGGGGACCTGCGGCCCGCGCAGGCTGCCCCAGCGCTCGATCGACGTGCTCCACGCGTCCTGCTGGCCGACGTCGTAGCCGAGCGCCCGCGCCGCGTCACGCACCGCCGAGCGCGGCCGGTAGGAGATGACGTTCGCCACCTGGGCGGCGTGCTCGCGGCCGTGCTTGGCGTAGACGTGCTGGATCACCTCTTCCCGGCGCGCCGACTCGATGTCGACGTCGATGTCCGGCGGCCCGTCGCGCTCGGGGGCGAGGAACCGTTCGAACAGCAGGCCGTGCGCCACGGCGTCCACCGCGGTGACGCCCAGCGCGTAGCACACCGCCGAGTTCGCCGCCGACCCGCGACCCTGCGCGAGGATCCCGTTCTCCCGGCAGAACCGCACCAGGTCGTAGACGACCAGGAAGTAGCCGGGGAACCCGAGGTCCTCGATGACGCGCAGCTCGTGCGCGATCTGCGCGTAGGCGCCCGGGACGCGCTCGGCGTCCGGCGGCCCGTACCGGTCGAGCGCGCCCAGCCGGACGAGCTCGCGAAGCCAGCTCGCCTCGTCGTGCCCCGGCGGCACCGGGTAGGGCGGGAGCCTGGGCGCGACGAGCGCCAGGTCGAAGGCGCACTCCAGCGCCAGCTCGGCCGCGGTCGCCACCGCCTGCGGGTGGCGCCGGTGCAGCGCCAGCATCTCCGCCGCCGAGCGCAGGTGCGCCGTCGGGGCGCCGGGCAGCCAGCCGTCCATGTCGTCCAGCGACGAGCGTGCCCGCACCGACGCCAGGGCGGCCGCCAGGTCGGCGTCGCGCGGTGTGGCGTAGTGGACGTTCCCGGTGGCGACCAGCGGCAGGCGAGCGCCGGCCGCCAGCGCAGCGAAGGCGTCGGCGAGCGCGGCGTCGTGGGGAGTGCCGGCGGCGGTGACCTCGACGGCGACGTTGTCCCGGCCGAACAGCGCCACCAGATGGTCCAGCTCCGCCCGCGCCATGTCGAACCCGCCGGGCACCACGCCGGCGGTCCCCGAAGGGTCGCCACCGGCCAGCGCCCGGCGCACCGCACCCTTGCGGCAGCCGGTCAGCACCAGCCACCGTCCGTCGGCGAGCGCCCCGAGCTCCTCGAGGCGGTAGTCCGCGGCCCCTTTCTCCCCGGTGCGCAGGTGCGCCTCCGCGATGGCGCGCGACAGCGCCCGGTAGCCGTCCGGGCCTCGTGCGAGCACGACGAGGTGGGTCGCCCGCGGGTCCGGCACGGCAGTCGGCGGATCCAGCACGGGCATGCCCGGCGTCGGGCGTGTCCGTTCCCGGGGATGCCGGCGGCCGTCCGGTGCCGGCAGGTGCAGCTCCGCACCGAACACGGTAGGGACGTGGACGGCCTTGGCCGCCTGGCTGAACCGCACCACGCCGTACAGCCCGTCGTGGTCGGTCAGCCCGAGTGCCGTCAGGCCGAGCCGGGCCGCCTCGGCGGCGAGCTCCTCCGGCTGGCTCGCACCGTCGAGGAACGAGTACGCCGAGTGGGCGTGCAGCTCGGCATACCGGGGGTGCGCGACGTCAGTCATAGGCCGCCTCGCACGTCCATGCCCCGCCGGGGGTCCCGACGAGCAGCAGCCCGCGCCCGTCGGCGAGCGCCACCTGGAGATGGGCGCGCAGCTGCGGGCCCGACGAGCCCGGGACCCACCACCGCTCGCACACCGGCCACGGCCCGGCCCATCCGACGACGGCCGACGAGGTCGCCTGCCCACGCTCGCCGGCCTCGCCCTGCGACCAGACGACGACCGCCGGCTCGCCGGCCAGTCCGGTCCGCTCGTCGTACCCCACCGAGACCCCGGCGGCGTCCCGCAGCTCGACCGGGCGCGCCGCGGTGAGCACCGTCGCCGGCGCCGGGTCCGGCAGCCGCCCCGGCCAGGGCCGGTCGACCGGCCGTGGCACCTCGGTCTGCTCGCCCCACGCCCGCAGGTGCACCTGCTCGCGCACGTCCCGGCCACCTGCCAGCGTGGCGACCAGCACCCCGGAGCCGCCGAGCATCCCCTGCACCCGCTCCAGCGCCCGGTGGGCGCGCAGGTCGCCGCCGGACGGGCCGCCCCACAGTCGCCCCTGCTCGGCGGCGGCCGGGATGACGTCGAGCGCGGTGAGCGTCAGCCGCACCAGCGTCACCGGCTGCTCGCGGTCCGAGGCCGGCGGACCCGACAGCCACCCCTCGAGCTGCCAGCGGACCCGGTCGGTCATCCGTGCCGGGGTCAGCCCGCCCCAGCCGCCGAGGTCGGTGCGCCAGGTGCGGGCGAGCACCGTGCCGTCGTCGGTGGTCGCCGCGACCTCGAGCCGCCCGCACGCGACACCGCGCGCCACCAGGTCGTCGTGCAGCCGCTCGGCGAGCCGCCGGCCGGCGAACGTCGCCTGGTCCACCCGGTCCAGCGGCGGGTCGAGCTCGGCGGTGGCGACCAGGTCCGCCTCGGGGCGACGGCGGGCCGGCGGGCGTTCGTCCAGCCCGTTCGCCAGCAGGTGCGCCCACGTGCCGAGCCGCCCGAACCGGGCGTGCACGCTGCCCGCAGGCAACGCAGCCAGCGCGCCGAGCGTGCGCAGCCCGAGCCGCTGCAGCAGGTCGACCAGATCCGCCACCTGTGCCGCCTGCTCGTCGGTCACGGTGGCGTGCACCAGCTCGCCGATCCCGTAGCCGGCGAGGAACGCCGCCGAGCAGCCCGGCGACACCACCGCCCCGGTGCGCGCGGCGAGCACCGCCGCCAGCAGCCCGTCGGCCGTGCCGACCCCGCACTCGAACCCGGTGCCGGCCACCGCGTCGACCAGTGCGACCGCCAGCGCCTCCTCCGAGCCGTGGTACCGGCTGGCGCCGTCGGCCGGCAGCAGCAGCAACCCGGGCCGGGCGACCTCGACGCCGGCGACGACGCCCTCGACCGCGACCGCGACCGGCTCGAACGCCCGCACGTCGCGCGCGTCGTCGGCGGGCAGCATCACCAGCTCCGGGCAGCAGCCCTGCGCCTGGCGGCGGCGCATGCCGCGGCGCACCCCCTCGGCGCGGGCGAGCGCCGACGTCGCGACCACCCGCCGCCCGTCGTGCACCGCGATCGGCAGGTGCGCGGGGACGCCCGTGACCGCGACCGCGGCGGCGACCGGCCAGTCCGGCACCCAGACGACGGTGGTCCGGGTACTCATCCGACGAGCCTCAGTCCGGTGCCGTCGTCGGCAGGGGCCGCCACCGGCTCGTCGGGCATGACGGTGCCCAGCGGCAGGACCAGGTCGACCGTGCGCGCCGGCCCGACCCCGCGCCCGGTGCGCGTCACCCGCAGCCGGTGCGCGCGCAGCCAGCCGTCACCCGTGCCGGCCCCGGTCCACCGGCCCGCCGCGACCACCAGCGTCTGCAGATTGCCCGAGGAAAACTGCGGGTAGAGCTGGGCGTACAGGCAGGCCGAATCGATCCACGGGCCCCAGTCGGCCGCCCGTTC
>CAZFTZ010000204.1:0-4213 GCA_964521875.1 uncultured Cellulomonas sp.
GCCCGCACCGAGGAGGTCGACCTCGCACCGTCCCACATCGCCGCACTGCACTCCGCCGTCTCGACCGTCGCGCTCGGGCGGCGGCGCGTCGGCGCGCACGTCGTGGTGTCGGCGGTGGAGCGGGCCGCGGTGCTGCAGGCCGCCGACTTCGCGGCCTCACGCGGCGAGGGCCTGCGGGTGATGGTGCCGGTTGACCGCACCGGGCGGGTGGACGACGAGGTGTTCGCCGAGGCCGTCGCGCGGCCGGGAGTGGCGGTGGCGGCGCTGCAGCACGCCAACGGCGAGGTCGGCACGCTGCAGCCGGTCGAGCAGGTGCACGCCGCGACGCGCGCCGCCGGCGTGCCGCTGCTCGTCGACGCCGGTGCGAGCCTCGGTCACGTGCCGGTGGGCGACGCCTGGGACCTGCTCTCGGCCAACCCGGCGGACTGGGGCGGTCCGAGCGGGCTCGGTGTGCTCGTCGTGCGCGCCGGGGTGCGCCGCTCCCCCGACCGGCCGGCCGACGAGGACCGCTGGTTTCCCGGTGGCGTGTCGGTTCCGGCGGCGCTGGCCGCCGCGGTAGCGCTGCAGTCGGCGCTGGCCGACCGGGCCGCGGCCGACGAGCAGCGGCGCGAGCTCGTCGGGCGGCTGCGCGCGCGGATCCCGGCCGAGATCCCGGACGTCGACGTCGCCGGGCCCGACGAGCCCCGGCTCCCCCACGTGCTGACGTTCTCTTGCCTGTTCGCCGACGGCGAGGCGGTGGTCGGCGCGCTCGACGCGGCGGGGTTCGCCGTCGGCAGCGGCTCGGCCTGCACGTCCAGCACCCTGGAGCCGAGCCACGTGCTGGCCGCGATGGGCGTGCTCACCCACGGCAACGTGCGCCTGGCGCTCCCTCGCGGCACCCGCCCGCAGGACGTCGACGCCTTCGCCGACGCGCTGCCGGGCGTGGTCGCCGCCGTCCGCTCCCGCCTCGGCGTGGCCGACCTGTGACCCGCGACCCCGCCGGCGCCGGGTGCGAGATCGGTGCTTCGGCGCCAGATCGGCACATCGATGCACCGACGTCGAGCGAAAGTGCCGATCTCGCACGGGAAGGTGGGACCCAGATCCAGCCCGCGCGGGCGGGCGGGGCTCAGCGAGGCCTGGCCCGGGAGGGTGGGGACGAGGTGGTGGTCGACGCGCGGGGGCTGGTGTGCCCGGCGCCGGTGATCGCGCTGGCCAAGGCGGCGCGCGGGCTCAGCGAGGGCGCGCGTGTCACCGTGCTGGCGACCGACCCGGCGGCAGCCGTCGACGTGCCGGCGTGGGCCCGCATGCGAGGTCACCGGATGCTGGAGACGACGAAGGACGGCGAGCACCTGGTGCTCACCGTCCTCCTCGGTCCGGGGACGAAGCCCGTCAGCTGAACGAGCCGCCGCACGCGCAGGAGCTCTGCGCGTTCGGGTTGTCGATCGTGAAGCCCTGCCGCTCGATCGTGTCGGCGAAGTCGATGGTGGCGCCCTCGAGGTACGGCACGCTCATCTTGTCCACGACGACCTCGACGCCGCCGAAGTCGCGCACCGCGTCGCCCTCCAGCAGGCGCTCGTCGAAGTACAGCTGGTAGATCAGGCCGGAACAGCCGCCCGGCTGCACGGCGACACGCAGACGGAGGTCGTCGCGACCCTCCTGCTCCAGCAGGCTGCGCACCTTGCCGGCCGCCACGTCCGTCAGCTCGACGCCGTGGGTGGTGGTCGAGATCGTCTCGCTCATGTCGTTCTCCTGTCGCAGGCTCCGTCCCCGACGGAACGGCGTGGCCGGCACGCTTGTTCCCCGCCAGCGTACGACGAGCGAGCAAGGACTCTCGACGCACGCCGCTCAGCGTGGCGGTGGCGACCAGGTGCGGGCCACCGCCGCGGTACGGGCGGTCAGCGTCCCGGCGGGGTCGGCCAGCGCCCGGTCGAGCTGGTCACGCGTCTCGGACACCGCGTACGCGGCGCTGATCCCCTCCGCCGCCTGCTCCCGCCGCCCGACGAGCACCTCGCCCGCCACGACGACGGCCGGCACCCCGTGGCCGAGTGCCCGCTGCGCCACCTCGGCGACCACCTTGCCGTGCAGCGACTGCCAGTCGAACCGTCCCTCGCCGGTGACGACGAGGTCCGCTCCGGCCAGCGCACCGTCCAGGTCCACCGCGTCCGCCACCACCGCGGCGCCACGCACCAGGTGTGCACCGAGCACGGCCAGCCCGAAGCCGAGCCCACCGGCGGCACCGGCGCCCGGTAGCCCGGCCAGCCGGTCGCCACCGGACCGGCCCGTGCCCGCGGCGGCAGGGGCCGCCCCGTGGACGTGGCCGAACGGCACCGGCTCGGCCAGCAGGTTCGGCCGCTCCACCTCGCCGAGTGCGGCACCCGCCAGCCGCGCGAAGTGCGCCAGCGCCCGCTCGAGCTGCTGCGCCTGCTCCGGCGTCGCGCCCTTCTGCGGCGAGAAGCCCGCGGCGGCACCCTGCAGCCCCAGCAGCGGCACGTCGACGTCGCACGCGACGACGATCTCGACGTCTGCCCACTCGGCGCGCAGCGCCGGTAGGCCGGCAAGGTCGTCGGCCGTCAGTGCCGCCAGGCCGCCGCCACCGGCCGTCAGGCGCCCGGACTCGTCGGGCAGCCCCAGGCCGGCGAGCATGCCCGCGCCACCGTCCACCGTGCCCGAGCCGCCGAGCCCGACGACCACCCGCCGTACGCCGGCATCCCGGGCGGCCCGCAACAGCTCGCCGACGCCCCGGGAGGTGGTGCGGGTCGGATCGCGGCGCTCTGCCGGCACCAGAGCCAGCCCCGCGGCGTGCGCCGACTCCACGTAGCCGCTGCCCCCGGCCAGCAGCACGGTCGCGGGCACCTCCTCGCCCCACGGCCCGGGCACGACGACCGGCAGCAGCCGGCCACCGAGGCTCGCGTGCAGCGTGTCGACGAAGCCGGGCCCACCGTCGGCGAGCGGGGCGACCACCACCTCGTCGTGGGGTGCCGCAGCCCGCCAGCCCGTCGCCATCGCCTGCGCCGCCGTCTGGGGCGAGAGCAGGCCGCCGAAGCCGTCGGGAGCCAGCAGCACGCGCATGGCCCCGATCGTCGCACGGCAGCACCGGCCGAACTGCACGTGGGAACGCCTGTGGGAAGATCTGGTCGAGGCCGCACCCGCAGCGGGAGCGGCACGCAGGGAAGGCCGCGAGTTGAGCACTGTCGTCCCCGAGCGCACCACCTTCGTCGAGCCGCTGCCGTCCGCGCTGCTGCTGCTCGGCCGCGGTCTGGACCTGGCCTCCGAACGCGGCGTCGAGTGCGCCGGGACGTTGCCGCCGGCCAGTGACCCCGACCTCGTCGAGCACGCCCGCGGCGCGCGCGCTGCCCTGGGCGACCGCGCCTTCGTGCTGGGTCACCACTACCAGCGCGACGAGGTCATCGCCTTCGCCGACGTCACCGGCGACTCGTTCAAGCTGGCGCAGAAGGCCGCCGAGCGACCCGACGCCGAGTTCATCGTGTTCTGCGGCGTCCACTTCATGGCCGAGTCGGCGGACATCCTCACCGCCGACCACCAGCAGGTGGTGCTCCCGGACCTCGCAGCCGGCTGCTCGATGGCGGACATGGCGGCGATCGACCAGGTGGAGGACGCCTGGGACGTGCTGGCGGACGCGGGCGTCGCGGACGACACCGTCCCCGTGACGTACATGAACTCGACCGCGGCGATCAAGGCGTTCACGGGCCGGCACGGCGGGACGGTGTGCACCTCGTCGAACGCGCAGGTCGCGCTGCGCTGGGCGTTCGACAAGACCGATGGTGTCGACGGCCACGGCAAGGTGCTCTTCCTGCCGGACCAGCACCTGGGCCGCAACACCGCGGTGCTGCAGCTCGCCATGAGCCTGGACGACTGCGTCGTCTACGACCCGCACAGGCCGAACGGCGGCCTGACCACCCGGCAGCTGCGCGACGCCCGGATGATCCTGTGGCGCGGGCACTGCTCGGTGCACGGGCGGTTCTCGGCGAAGAACGTCGCCGACATCCGCGCCGCCGACCCGGACGTGCGCGTCATCGTCCACCCCGAGTGCCAGCACGAGGTGGTCACCGCCGCCGACGAGGTCGGCTCGACGGAGCGGATCATCAAGGTGCTCGACGCCGCCCCGGCCGGCTCGCACTGGGCGATCGGCACCGAGCTCAACCTGGTGCGGCGCCTGGCCAACAGCCACCCCGACAAGGTGATCCACTTCCTCGACGACACCGTGTGCTTCTGC
>CAZFTZ010000205.1:0-2927 GCA_964521875.1 uncultured Cellulomonas sp.
CGTCAGGTCGCGCACCGCGGTGACGAGGTGCGACATCGGGTTCACCTTGACGAAGCCCTGGAGCCAGCCCGGCAGCGTGTCGACCGGGACGAACGAGTTCGACAGGAACGTCAGCGGGAACAGGATGAGGAACGACACGCCCTGCACCGCCGAGGCAGACCGCGCGCTGACGCCGAAGAACGCGAAGATCCACGACATCGCCCAGGCGCAGAAGATCACCAGCAGCCCGGACAGCACGGCACCGAGCGGGTCCGGCCGCCAGCCCATGACCACGCCCATGAGCATCGTGAGCACGGTGGCGATGACGTAGCGCACCGAGTCGGCGAGCAGGCCGCCGGCCAGCGGCGCGATGCGGGCGATCGGCAGCGACCGGAACCGGTCGAACACGCCCTTGTCCATGTCCTCGCGGAGCTGGACGCCGGTGACCGTCGACGCCGTGATGAGCGTCATGACGAGGATGCCGGGGATCAGCTGGGGCAGGTAGTCCTTGACGCTGCCGGCGACGGCGCCGCCGAACAGGTAGCCGAACATCAGCGTGAAGAGGATCGGCTGGATGAGCACGTCGGCGTACTGCTCCGGCGTGCGGGACACCTTGACCAGCCCGCGCCAGGCCATGGCGAACGACTGCGACGTGGCCGCGCGCAGCCCGGTGGGCGGCGGCGGGGTGAGGGTGGCGACGGTGGTGGTCATGCGGACACCTCCTGCAGGGAGCGCTCGCCGGAGGTCTGGTCGTCGGCGCCGTGGCCGGTGAGTGCGAGGAACACCTCGTCGAGCGTGGGCTTGGACATCGACAGCTCGCGCACCTCGACGTCCTGCGCCCGCAGCCGCAGCAGCAGGTCGGAGATCGCGGCTGCGGACTCCACCGGCGCCGTGAGCCGGGCACCGTCGGACGTCGGGGTGAGCACCGGCTCGGCGCCGGTTACCTGCTGGATCGGGGCGCGGGCGACGCCGACGGCCTCGTCCTGGCCGGCGACCGTCAGGTGCAGCGTCTGGGTGCCGACGGACCGCTTCAGGTCGTCGGCGGTGCCCTCCGCGACCACCAGGCCGCGGTCGATGACGGCGATCCGGTCGGCGAGCTGGTCGGCCTCGTCGAGGTACTGCGTGGTGAGCAGCACGGTGCTGCCCCCGGAGACCAGCCGGCGGATGGTGTCCCACATCTGCAGCCGGGTGCGCGGGTCGAGGCCGGTGGTCGGCTCGTCGAGGAAGATCAGCGGCGGCTGGGCGATGAGGCTCGCCGCCAGGTCGAGCCGCCGCCGCATGCCGCCGGAGAACTTCTTCAGCGGACGTGTCGCGGCGTCGGTGAGGGAGAACTCCTCGAGCAGCGCGGTGGCCTTGGCCTTCGCGGCGCGGGTCGTCAGGCCGAGCAGCCGGCCGAACAGGACGAGGTTCTCCGAGGCGGACAGGTCCTCGTCGACCGACGCGTACTGGCCGGTCAGGCCGATGAGGCTGCGGACGGTGTGCGCCTCCCGCACGACGTCGTGGCCGAAGACGCGGGCGGACCCGGCGTCCGGGGACAGGAGCGTGGCGAGCATCTTGATCGTGGTGGTCTTGCCGGCGCCGTTCGGGCCGAGCACGCCGTAGATCGCGCCGGTCGCGACGTCGAGGTCGACGCCGTCGACGGCGCGGTTGTCGCCGAAGACCTTGACGAGGCCGCGGGCCTCGATCGCTGGGGCATTCATGGGACCAGGGTGCGGCACCCGTGCTGGCACGTGCCTGTCACGGCGCTGTCACGCCGTCCCGCGGGGCTGTCTGCGGGCTGTCGCGCGGACTCGTCGTGCGCTCGTCGTGCCTACGACGACCAGCGGAACCAGCGCCGGGCCGCCGCGCCCAGCAGCACGGCCCATGCCGCGAGCACGACGAGCGAGCGCCAGTCCCAACGCCCGTCCAGGAGAGCCGCTCGCAGCGCCTCGCCGAGCGCCCCGGACGGCAGCCAGCCGACGAACGTCGCCGGACCGGACGGCAGCACCGACGCCGGCAGCACCACACCGCCGAAGGCGAGCACGACGAGCACGAGGTTCGCCAGTGCGATCACCGCCTCGGCGCGCACGCGTCCGGCCGCCAGCAGCGCCGCGCCGCCCCACGCCGCCGTGCCGAGCGCCCACGCCACGACCGCCGCCGCCATCCCGGCCCCGTGCGGGTGCCAGCCGAGCGCCAGCCCGGCGCCGCCGACGACCACCACCTGCACCACCTGCACCGCCAGCACGCCGACGAGCTTGCCGGCCAGCAGCCCGCCGGGGCCGAGCGGCGTCGTCGCCATCAGTCGCATCACGCCGTAGCGCCGGTCGAACGCGGTGGCGATCGCGGGAGAGGTGAACGCCGAGCTCATGAGCGCGAACGCCAGCACGCCGGGCGTCACCAGGTCGATGCGCGTCGCGCCGCCGGTGTCGACGGTGACGAACGTCGCCCGGGCGAGGCCGGCCAGCAGGATGAGCGGCAGCAGCACGGTGACCATCACCTGCTCGCCGTTGCGCAGCACCGCGCGCAGCTCGAACGCACCCTGCGCCGCGACCCGCCGGACCACCGGAGCGGCGCCGTTGACGGTGCCGCCCGCCACGGTCCGGCTCATCGCAGGCTCCGGCCGGTCAGGTCGAGGAAGACGTCCTCGAGGGTGCGCCGGCCCAGCTCCAGGCGGGTCAGCTGGACGCCGTCGTCGGCCAGCCTGCGGGCCAGCGTCGCGACCACCTCGGGGTTGACGGCGCCGGACACCGTGCACGCGGTGCGGCCGGCGGCCTCGACGGTGAAGAACGGCCCGAGCGCGGCGCCGATCGCGGCCGCGTCGAGCGGGGCCGCCGCCTCGACGCGCAGCGTCGTGGTACCACCGGCGTCGACCAGCTCGGCAACCGTGCCCGAGGCGATCGCGCGGCCGCCGTCGAGGATGACCACGCGGTCGGCCAGCGCCTCGGCCTCGGCCATGAAGTGCGTGGTGA
>CAZFTZ010000206.1:0-3548 GCA_964521875.1 uncultured Cellulomonas sp.
CTTGCCCGGCGCTGGCGATGCCACCACTACGATCGCCTGGCCGAGCGTCGGATGCGCGACTCCAACGGCGGCCGCCTCGGCCACAAGGCCCGTAGCCATGAGCACTTCCTCCACTTCGGCCGGGCTCACGCGATAGCCGGAGGTCTTGATCATCTCGTCCCGCCGGCCGATGAAGTAGAGGAACCCCTCTTCATCGACGCGTACAAAGTCGCCGGACCACACCGCCATTTCCTTCAGGACGAGCGCCGGGTTCTGGCCGGGCACAGGCTTGTAGCGTTCGGCCGTTTTCGCCGGGTCGTTCCAGTAGCCGAGCGCCACGAGCGATCCTCGATGCACGAGCTCACCTTCGCCGGCCTCGCCAGGCGCATACGGCGTGCCATCCGGCTTTACGACCATGATCTCAGCGTTCGGAATCGCTTTTCCGATGGATTCCGGTCGCTTGTCGATTTCCTCAGGGGGCAAGTATGTCGAGCGGAATGCTTCAGTGAGGCCATACATCAAGAAGGGTTGCGTCTTGGGGAGCGCGGCGCGCAGCTTCTTCAGTGTGGCGACCGGCATCGCCCCGCCGGAGTTGGTGATGTAGCGGAGGCAGTCGCGAACTTCCGGCGGCCATTCCAGATCCGCGAGCTGAATCCACAAAGGCGGTACGCCCGCGAGGCCGGTTGCGCGCTCGCGCGCCGCCGTGGTGATAACGTCTCGCGGCAGCAGATAGTCCATCAGCACGACGCTCGCGCCGACGTTGAACGCGGTCGATAGCTGGCTGAATCCATAATCGAAGCTGAACGGCAGCACCGCGAGCAGCTTGTCTTCCGGCACGTTGCTCAAGTATTGCGATACGCTCTGCGCGCCCGTCACCATGTTCTTATGCGACAGGACGACGCCTTTCGGCTTCCCTGTGCTGCCCGAGGTGTAGAAGATCGAGACGACGTCCGCGTCGATTACACGGTGCGGGCGTTCCCCCGGCTTGCTGTCGAGCAGCGAATCCCAGCGATGGACGCGAATGTTCGGCGCTGACGCTTCGAAGTCTCCGCCGCCGACGATCACGAGATGTCGCAAGTCCGGACACTGCGCCAGTTCCGCTGCGAGTGATGTCGCCCGTTCCGGCGAGGTGATCAACACGCGAACGTTGCAATCGCGCAGAATGTGGCCGACCTGCAGAGGTTTGAGAAGCGAATTGATCGGTACAAACACCATGCCTGCGCGCGGCGCGCCGAACATTCCGACCACGTTCTCCGGCTGCTTCGGCAGATACACGCCAACACGCTCGAGCTTGCCCAAGCCGAGGCGGACGAGCGCAGCGGCGCAGCGTTCGATCTGATCCGCAAGCCATCCGTAATCGAACACGCGGCCTTTGTACACGAGGGCGGGCGCGCTGGCGCGCGCGTGCGCCGATCGCAGGGGGAGTTCGTGAAGCAGCTCGCTCATGACCGGGTGTTTTCGGTTCGCTTTTGGAGTTGCATGCTAGCACGGCATGGCTTCGAGCAGGCCCTGTAGGCTGCGAAGCGGACGTCGCACGAGTGATCGGCGGAGCTCGGATGTGACCAGCGTCACATCAACCGCGCACGGCGGCGGCAAATTTGCGGGCGACGCTCCAGATCGTGCGATCCATGAGCTGCACGACGCAGAGATACGCCGCCGCACCGATCGGGATGAGAATCAGGAGGCGGGTCAGCTCGTCCAGCCCCGAGAGACCCCGCCGTGCGAGCGTCACGGCGGCGTACATCGCAATGCCAGCGGCGATTGGGCCGCGGGTGGCGGCTATGAGATCGCCGAAACGTATTCCGAGCGCGCCCAAAGTGCGCGGGAAGTTCATGGCCAATACGATGGGGATCGCGCAGGACCACGAGAACGCGAGGCCATCGAGGCCCCAGTGCGCGCCCACGAAGAATGCGCTCGGTAGCACGATTGCCCCAACGATGGTGTTGCGCAGCTCGAGATCCGCGCGGCCAACTCCCGTCAGCGCAGTCGCGAGTACCATGCTCAGCATGCGCAACGGCGCGACGAAGCTCACGACCTGGAGAGGCACGATCGAGTCGCGCCACCGCTCGCCCAGCACGACGTCGACAAATTCCGCAGCGATGGATGAGATGCCCCACATTGCCGGCACGGCCGCGAGCGCGAGTAAGCGCAAAGCATCTACCAGCCGCTGCCGCAAGCGCGGAAGCTCATCTTGGAGTCGTGCCACGGCGGGGAATGCCACTTGGTTGAGAATCCCCATGACCTTGGTCATTGGCAGCGTCGCGAGATGCATGGAGACCGAATAGAAGCCGATCGCCTCGCGCGTGAGGACCCGTCCGGCGATCAACATGTCCGCCTGCGACGTGAGCTGCCACAGAAAGCGGGTGATGGTGACCGCGCCACCGAACCGCAGGTGTGGCCCGATGCCCCGAAAGTTGAACGAGGGCCAGGTGAAGCCGCCGAGCGCCACGTAGAGGAGCGTCCGGAGGGCGGCGCCCGCTAGATTCCCGATGACCAGTGCCCACACACCCGCGCCCAGCCAGGCGAGCAGCAGGGTGACGAGCGAGCCCAGTAGCGTCGCCGCGAGCTCGATGCCGGCGAGGCGCTTGAAATCCATGTTCCGCTGAGCGAGCGAAAGCGGCACCGACTCGATCGCGGTGAGCAGGAATTGAAGCGATAGGACCTGCAGGACCGGCGATAGCCGAATGTCCCCGAGCAGCTTGGCGAACACTGGAGCGCCGAGTGCGATCGCGAGACCGCAGCCGATGTTGAGCAGCGCCAGCGCGCCGCCCACCCGAGCCATGTCCCGCGCGTCGAGCTTCGGCATCTGAATCAAAGAAGAGCCGAGTCCGAACTCCGCGACACCCGCGACGATCGACAGCAGCACCATGCTGAGAGCCATGAGGCCGTAGTCTTCGGGGCTCAGGAGCCGAAATACGGCCAATGTGACGGCCCAGCTCACGACCTGGCCCCCGAGCTTGGCGATGCTGCCCCACTTCAACCCTGCAGCGGCTTGGCGCTCGACGCTCAAATCTGGAGGGACTCCGTTAACGGGGGGCGGTACGATAACCGGCCTACGCTCGAGCTGCCCGGCAGACGCATGCCGGCGTGCGGCGAATCGTGACGCACGTCACGCGAACGCTTCCCGATTATGAAGACTTTGTAATGTTGCCGTTCTCCAGGCAAAGTTTCGGCTTGATGGAGGACGCAGAAGCACAATCGATGAAGTTGTTCGATCAAGTCGCCGAGAAATTCGCGCGGGAAACCGATTCTGCGCTGCGGAAGAACAGCTATACGCGCGGCAGATTGATTCTGGAAATCGCCAACAACGTGATTCCCCCGGGTGCGCATGTGCTCGATTACGGCTGCGGGCCGGGGCGCCTGAGCCTTCTGCTGGCACGAGCCGGCTATAAAGTGCGCGGTGTGGACATCTCAGCGGCTATGATCGAGCAGGCGCGCGCGCTCGACGCGCGCGGACTGGACGTGGAATTCCAGACGATTGGGGGGTGTGCGGAGGTTCTACAGCCGCACGTATACGACGCCATCGTATGCTCCAGTGTGATCGAATACGTTCTCGATCCGGACGAGCT